>RFJA01000182.1 GCA_003695065.1 Alphaproteobacteria bacterium | reverse complement strand
GCATAAGGGTTGGCTGCTGCGACCATGTGACGCGCGGCAGTCGGTGCGCCGCCGCCGGCGTAGGCGGGAATGGTCAGGAAAAGAAAGGCCGTCAGCAGAGTAAACAAACGCATCGGCGTGGACTCACCAGATTAAGGACAGTACCGTGAGGTCACGGTTAAACACAGGAGCCGCAATGGTCAACCCGAAGGTCGGGCCTGGTCCGCGCAATCTCATCACCGACGTTGATGGTCTCATGGTGGGCAACGCCCAGGATGAGCGGGTGCGCAGCGGCGTCACCGTCGTGCTGCCCGATAGCCCGGCCGTCATGGCGGTGGATGCCCGGGGCGGCGCTCCCGGCACCCGGGACATTGCGGCGCTGGATCCCGCTAACACGATCGACGCATTCCATGGTCTCGTCTTGAGCGGCGGGTCCGTGTTCGGTCTCGATGCGGCGGGCGGGGTTACGTCCGCCCTGTCGGCACGGGGGGTCGGCCTCGCGCTCGGCCCGGTTGCGGTTCCGGTTGTGCCGGCGGCCATCCTCTTCGATCTGGCCAACGGTGGCGACAAGGCCTGGGGACAGGACCCGCCGTACCGGGAGCTTGGCCGGGATGCGGTGAATGCCGCTGCGCTCGACTTCCCCCTCGGCAATGTAGGGGCGGGTTACGGTGCCCAGGCGGGAGCCATCAAGGGCGGGCTTGGCAGTGCTTCGGCCATCACTTCGGACGGACTTCAGGTGGGTGCTCTGGTGGCGGTCAATTCGAGTGGCAGTGTTCTGATGCCCGACGGTGTCACGCCCTGGGCCTGGGCCCTGGAACAAGATCGGGAATTTGGTGGTCTCAAACCACCGGAAACGACTGTCTCCATGGCGCTGGATCTTCCCAAAGGCGGGTTTCTGGCGCGCAATACCACCATCGCCGTAGTGGCGACCAACCTAAAACTGACAAAGTCCGAGGCCAAGCGTCTGGCGATAATGGCACAAGATGGCCTGGCCCGCGCCATACGTCCGGTGCACACACCGTTTGATGGTGACCTGGTGTTTGCCATGTCAACCCGCAGCTATAGCGCGGGCGAGGCGGCGGCGTTGGCGCTGGCGCGGGCCGGTGCGCTTGGCGCGGACTGTCTTGCCCGTGCCGTGGTGCGCGGTGTGCTGGCCGCTCAGACTGTGGGACAGCTGATGGGTTATGCCGATCCGGCGCGCAGGTAAATCTGCACCTGTGCCGGTGCCTTCTCATCTGGTTCGGCGGCGATGACAAGCTGACCTCGCGGCACGCCCAGGGTGAGAAGCGTTGCCGTCACGCGGCGCAGGTTGGTCTGGGCTTCACCCCACGTCGCGCCGCTTGCGATCACATGAAAATGCAGATCCGGGGCCACCTTCAAAGCCTGACGAATGGGGTGGGAAAGCGGTTGCTCGAAGTCGGCTCCGGGGTCCGTGAGGTTGATTTTGACAAAGGCCGACCGTCCGGCGGCGGACACCGCATTGGGGCCGGGCGTCCCGGCGCGTGCCGGAGTCAACACGGCAAGCCGATTGTTTTCGATCAGGAGTAGACGGTCCTGTCCGGCGAGTGCGGCGTCGGCCCGCGCGATCTCGCGCGCCAGGGCAATGGTCAGCTCAGCGGCTGTCTGTGGACCGGCGCCCATCCCGAGTTCGGCGAGCTCGGCGTTCACGGCGGATGCTGCACTTACTGCCGCACCAAGCCGTGTCAAACGGTATTGTGCGGTAGCCCAGGCTTCTTGAAGGGCCTCATCGTCGTTCCGGACGGCAAGAAAATCTTCAAGCGCGGCATCATAGGCCTGGCGGGCGGCTTCGAGGTCGCCAAGGGCGGTGTCGAGACGCCCGCGTACTGCGTCCAACGTTGCCTCCGTTAGCGGCACGGTGTCTTGTGGTGGAGACGGCGGCGCAGGGGGCTCTGCCACCGGGGACTCAAGAGACGAGTCGGGAACAGCATATGTCTCGCTGGCCCGGGGACGTTGAACCTCGGCAAGTCTCGGCCAATCGCCACCGCCACAGCCAGTGAGAATCACCAGAACCAGCGTTGCAACCAGTGATTCGGTTGCCCGCACCGGTATCAGTCCTGTTGTGGTTCTGCCTGCGTTCATGCGCGTCCCCGAATGATCGAGCGGACTTTAGTGCACCGGGCCCTGTTTTGGAAGCAGGCAAAAAAATGCGAACCCAGGTGAAGAAATGATAACGGAACTATTGCCAAGCGCCGCCGGAATGATTAGGTTCCCGGCACACACGCAATCGTGTTTCACAAGCGCCCGTAGCTCAGCTGGATAGAGCACCAGACTACGAATCTGGGGGTCGGGAGTTCGAATCTTCCCGGGCGCGCCATCTCTTTTCCACCAGTCCTGTGCAAGGATGCCGCGTTGACGCGGTTGGGATGTGCTTACCTCCCGACAATTTCGCGCAGCGTTCTGTTGATTGCCGCCCGTGTCTCCGCCGGTTGGGCTTTGATGGCAGCCTCCAGCAGTCGCAGCCGACGGCGCAGGTCGTGGGACTGGTCGAGGACCGACAGGAAAAGCTCCAGAGCGTCGTCGGTCACGCCAAATTCGTAGCGAATTTCGGCGATCAGGCGTACCCGCGCCACGTCCACCTCGCGAAACAGTGGTCGGCCGCCAGGCTTTTCCACGTCCGCTGCCGGTTCCACCCAGCGCTGGGCAATCCACGCCTCGAGATCGGCCGGCGTGAGTGCTTGGACTTGGGCGACCACTTCGTCAAAGGTCATCAGCGGCATCACCGGACTCCCATTTTCTTGCGGGGGTTTTCGCCTGCGGGCTCCCACCCCTTGACAAATTCTTCGAGGGCCGGATCGGGCTTGTCCGGCAAAACCACCTTCAGTTTTACGTACTGGTTTCCCGGTGTGCCGGTGCGCTGGTCCTTGATGCCCTTGCCCTTGAGCCGGAGTTGGGTCCCGGTATTCGAACCTTTGGGCACCGTGAGCGTGACGGGACCATGGACCGTCGGGACTTCGATCTTTCCACCCAATACCGCTTCTTTCAGGGTGATCGGCACCTCCACATGGATGTCATTGTCCTTGCGGTTAAAAAACGCATGAGGCTCGATCCGAATCTCCACATAGGCATCGCCCGCCGGACCGCCGCCGTAGCCCGGTTGGCCCTGACCTGCCAGGCGGAGCAACTGGCCGTCCGTGACACCCGCGGGGATCTTCACGTTGAGTTTGCGACCATCAGGCAGAGTGATGGCGGTGGTGGCCCCTCTTGCGGCATCTAGAAAGGGCACGCGCAGGCTGTAATTCACATCCGCGCCCCGCGCCTTGAAGTTGCGGGCGCCGCGGCCACGCGTCCGACCGCCAAAGATACTGGACAGGAGGTCCTCCAGGTCTTCCGGGTTGACGCCTTCCTGGGCATGAAAGCTCGTACTTCCGAAGCCGTTTCCCATGTCGCGGTAGAATCCGCCAGCGCCAGCAGCCATGCGCTCGTTGCCGGCAGCATCGATTTCGCCTGCGTCATAGCGTCGCCGCTTTTCCGGATCCGACAGGATCGAATAAGCCTGAGAGACTTCCTTGAACCGGGACTCGATGTTTTCCTTGCCCGGGTTGAGGTCGGGGTGCAGTTCCTTTGCGAGTTTGCGATAGGCGGCCTTGATTTCCTTTTGGGACGCACCCTTGCTCACACCCAGAACTTCATAAGGGTCACGCATTATCCCAATATCCCGCTTGTTACAGACCAGGTGGAATGTAGGGGCTCGGCGATGACCGTTCAAGAATTCAATATATGCAATTGCGAATTACTTGCAAATTCAGTAGAGTAGGGATCCGGGGCGGGCCACGGGTTCGTTGGCACCGGGGGCAGGCCAACCACGCCGGCATCAAAAGCGGGAGAGGCAGCATTGATAAGAATTCACGGTTTAACGGCGCGCCAGATCATCGCGCTGTTGTATCTGCAAAGGCCTTGTTGCGCTCGGGGTCAATCCCCCCAGCCTTCCTTGCCAACAAGAGGTACAAAGCGCACGGCAACCAGTGGTTCTTCCTGAAAACCGCTCTCGGTGCGACGCAGCCGGACCAGGGTCTGAAGGGTGCGGCTTGAACCCACCGGCATGACCAGCCGCCCACCCGATGCCAGTTGTTTTCGTAAAGAGTCCGGAATGCGAGGGCCGCCGGCCGTGACAATGATTCCGTCATAGGGGGCCTTTTCGGAATAGCCCCGGCTGCCGTCACCGGTGATCACGGTAACGTTCTCGATTCCCGCTTCCCTCAGCGTCGCGCGGGCGCGTTCTGCCAGGGTACGGTGGCGTTCGATGGTAATGACCTCTGCAGCCATGAGTGCCAGTACTGCGGCGCCATAGCCCGATCCCGTGCCGACTTCGAGCACCCGATCCTGCGGCGCAAGGTCCAGCGCCTGGGCCATGAACGCGACGATATAGGGCTGGGAAATGGTCTGGCCTTCGCCAATGGGCAACGGACCGTCGGTATAAGCCTGATGGCGGAGCGAGTCGGGAACGAACAGCTCACGCGGCACCGCCGCCATGGCGGCGAGCACGCGCTGGTCGGTAATGTCCCGGGCGGCAAGCTGGTGTTCCACCATGCGCTGGCGTGCCGCCTGATAGTCGGGATCATCGCGCCTGGGCGTCCTCATGTCCTGACTATAGCAAAGTCCGGAAATGTGTCGTGAGGGGAAAGCGACGTCCACGACTCCCCAGGGTTAACGGTGTCTCCGCAGGCAGAGAGCGATTCCTGGGGCGGCTGGTGGCGCTGCCCCTTGGCCTGATGATTACTGGCGGCGGCGTCGGGTACCTTCTATTCTAGAGTCCGTAGGCCTCGGCCAGATCCGGGTCCCTGGCTGCCACCTGACGGGCCAGATCAACCATCACCTTGGCCTGTTTCCAGGTGGCGTCATCCTGCATCTTGCCGTCGATCATGACCGCGCCGGTGCCGTCGGGCATGGCATCAAGTATCTTCTTGGCGAATCGCACCTCATCCACGTCGGGGCTGAACACCCGCTTGGCAATGTCGATCTGTGTCGGGTGCAGCGACCAGGCGCCAACACAGCCCATCAGGAAGGCGTTGCGGAACTGGGCTTCGCAGGCTTCGGGATCGGAGAAGTCGCCAAACGGGCCGTAAAACGCCTTGATGCCATTGGTCATGCAGGCATCAACCATCTTGGCGACGGTATAGTGCCACAGGTCTTGCTGGGAAAAGACACGCGGTTCGCCTTCTGCGCCGGGGTCGGCCAGAACGCCATAGGCGGGATGCCCGCCACCGACCCGGGTGGTCTTCATGCCGCGTGAAGCGGCGAGATCGGCAGGGCCGAGGCTCATGCCATGCATACGGGGGCTGGCGGCCGCAATCTCTTCCACATTCTTCACGCCCTCGGCGGTCTCCAGAATGGCATGAATCAGAATTGGCCGGGTGATGGCGTGCCTGGCTTCAAGCTGGGCCAGAAGCTGGTCGAGATAATGAATATCCCACGGCCCTTCCACCTTGGGCAGCATGATCACCTCAAGTTTGTTGCCCACCGCGGGGACGATTTCCATCAAATCGTCGAGAAACCAGGGGCTGTTGAGGCAGTTCACACGGGTCCACAGCCCGGTGTCACCGAAGTCATGGGCCCTGGCCACTTCGATAAAGCCGGCGCGTGCCGCTTCCTTGGCGTCTGCCGGGATCGCGTCTTCCAGATTGCCCAGTAGAACGTCCACCTTCCTGGCGATCTCCGGCACCTTGGCGCGCATCTTTTCCACATGGGGCGGAAAGAAATGTATCATCCGCTCCAGCCGGACCGGCAGTTCGCGATAGGGCTCGGGCGCGCCAATGGCGAGCGGCTTGAAGAAATTACGCGGCGTTTTGGCCATGAAACTCTGTCTCCGTCATCTTGATCGTCCAGAAAAACGGGCGCCATACTAGCCATAGCATGGCGCCCTGCAAAGAAAAATGTCCGGACTTTTGGGGCGGTGTCAGCCGCCGTTCTTGATGGCGTCGATTTTTCTATCCGTATTGAACTGGCTGAGCGCATAGACAGCCCACAGGGCAGCTGGAATCCAGCCGATCACGGTGAGCTGCAGGATCAGGCAGATGATTCCGGCGATGGGCCTGCCGATGGTAAAAAACAGCAGGAACGGCAGGAAGATCGCTATCAACAGACGCATGTAATGAACTCCTTTCGCAACGGCGGGCTATTCGGCAGCTTCCTTCTGCAAATGCACCACCCTCTGGGGGAACGGGATTTCGATGCCCGAGGCGTCGAGCTTTTCCTTGATCGCCTTGGTCAGATCAAACTTCACGGGCCAATAGTTACTGGCGTCGGTCCACACCCGCACCACCAGATTGACCGAACTGTCGCCAAGATCGCTGACGGCCACCAGTGGTTCGGGGGTCTTGTGAATGCGGCCGTCGGCGGCGATGGTGTCTTTGACTGCCTGAAACGCAGCGTCGATGTTGTCACCGTAGGAAATTCCCACGGCCACGTCGACCCGGCGAGTCGCATATCCACTGAAGTTCTTGATGGCGTTGCCCCAGATCTGGGCGTTGGGGACCGTGATCTGGACATTGTCGGGCGTGCTGAGCTCACAGGTGAAAAGGGTGACGTCCTTGACCGTGCCGGCAATTCCGCCGGCGTCTACATAGTCACCCACCTTGAACGGCCGGAAAATGAGAAGCATGACGCCTGCCGCCACGTTGGACAGTGTGCCTTGCAATGCCAGACCGATGGCCAGGCCGGCGGCGCCGAGAACGGTAATGAGACTGGCGGTCTGGACCCCGAATTTTCCCAGCACTGCAATCAGTGTGAAGGCAATGACCAGATATTTGACCAGGCTTGACAGAAAGCCCGAGAGCATCAGATCCATGTTTTCGCGCCGGTTGAGCAGACGCTGGACCGTACGCTTGGACCATCCGGCAAACCAAAGACCAATGACGAGAATGACGATGGCAGCGACAACATTCAATCCATAGGTCGCTGCGATCGCGATGACCTGGTCTATTGCGGCTTGAACAGAATCGTTCATTTCATTCATGGCGCTCTCCCTGTGTATCGCAAGGGCCCGAGTTTAAGGGCAAAACCCACCCGATGTATACGGCGAACCGGGGCGTTGCAATCACGGGGCGAGGTTATGGGTGACGCCTGTTCCAGAGGTCAGGCGGAAATCTTGTCCTTGTGAAAAGCGTAGCCGAGGATCTTGTAGACGAGTTTTGCGGCCAGAAAATCGCAGGCGTGCCAGCCTTTGATCGGGGCCAGTTCCATGACATCCGCGCCAACGATCCTGTGGGTGCGTGCGGTCTCCCGGACGATATCGATCACATCCTGCCAGAACAGGCCGCCCGGTTCGGGTGTGCCGGTGGCCGGCATCAGGCTTGAATCAAAACCGTCCAGATCAACGGTGACGAAGACCGGCCGGTCTCCCAGCTCCGCGGCGATTGACCTGGCGTCATAACGGGCCCGGTCCTTGGCCCAATGGATACTGACCCGGTCACGGTTCGATTCGAGAAACGGGATCTCTTCAGCCGAGATATTGCGGATTCCCACCGATACAAGCCTGATGTTGTCGTGATCCAGCACCCGCCGCAGCGCGGCCGCATGGGAATAGTGTTCGCCGTCGTACCCATCGCGCAGATCTGCATGGGCATCGAAATGCAGTACTGCCAGTTCATCATGGCGGCGGGCAAACGGTCGGATCACGCCCGCCGTGATCGAATGTTCTCCCCCCAGGACAAGTGGGAACTTGCCCGCATCGAGCAGAGACTCGGTGACTGTCTCGATCTGGTCGAGCGCGCCCGCCACGCCGTCTGCGATCGGGAAGGGTGCGAGGGTGGCGATCCCGATATCGCGGTAGGGTTCGCACCACAGGTCCTCGTCAAACAGCTCCACCTGGTGGGACGCTTTGATGATGGCCGCGGGGCCTGCGGCCGTGCCACCGCCATAACTGACCGACGCTTCAAGCCCGAACGGCACGACCACCGCTTGCGCGTTTTCGGGCGCCGGGGCGTCCTTGGCGTCGATGCCAAGAAAGCCCTCGTCGGCAGCCAGATATTCAAGATTCAAGGTGTTCATCACTTGTCGAACAGCTTGCTGAAGGCGCGCCGCTTGCGGCCCTTCCAGTGACCCCGGTGATAGGCGTCACTGGCGAGAAGCGGCAAAACGCTGCTCGCCTCGG
>RFJA01000015.1 GCA_003695065.1 Alphaproteobacteria bacterium | reverse complement strand
TAAAATGGCTGAGAAAAAAACTAAAAAAGAACCAGAAAAGAAAACTAAATCGAAAAAAGAATCTGCAGAGAAAACTCAATCTACAGGCGTGAGGGCGGGAATCACCGGGGCCTGAATGGCCGCATGTCGGGGAAAGGCGTCGGGGCGAAAACAATCAAATCCGGTCAGTCGTCCATTTCGTTGTCGGCCTGCCCGATCGCCTTGACCAAATCGAAGACGCGCTTGCGGACCTGGGGATTGAGAATACGATAGTAAGCCCGGATCAGCTCCAACGTTTCTCGCCGGCTCATCTGGTCTTCGCCGTCGTAATGCTCCTGAGCCGGCTGAGCGAGGCCGCGCGTAACACCGTCAATCTGTTGCGGCATCTCATCAAAAAAATAGCTTACCGGCACCCCGAGAACCTGCGCCAGCTGAAACAACCGGCTGGAGCCAATACGGTTGGCGCCGCGCTCGTATTTCTGAATCTGCTGGAACGTCAGATTGACGGCCTCTCCCAGCTTTTCCTGGCTCATGCCGAGCAAGGTCCGGCGCAAACGTAATCGTGATCCCACATGTACATCAACAGGATCGGGACGCGATTTCACTCCATTTCCCCCCAACAGAAATTTCTCCAGCTTCCCGCTGAAAGTCCCCTGTATTCAATAAATCGGACGATCGGTCCCCAAGACCGAACCCAAAGGCTGGTTAGACGACTGCAACCCCACCGTCCCGACGCACGCACGCCCCGGACAGCGCAAGGAGCGCGATTATAGCCATCAGAACCGCGAAACTCCAATCACCTATCCGCGCATATAGTGTACGATATTCTACCCTTTCGGGCAACCGAACATCAATAATCCCACCTTTGTTCAGGCCAAGACTCTTGACCACCCGGCCATAGGGATCGATGACAGCGGAAATGCCGGTCCCAGCCACCCGAACCACCGGCACGCCCTCTTCGACGGCCCTGAATCGGGCTGTCACCAGATGCTGATAGGGGCCGGTACTTTCCCCGTACCAGGCATCGTTGGTGAGATTCAGGAGCCAGGCCGGGGGGGCTTGGTCCAGCGCCACCGCGCCCGGAAAGATGATTTCATAGCAGATCAGGGGGCTGAACGGCGGCACCCCCGCCAGATCAATGGTCTTGAAGCCCTCGCCGGGGGTAAAGTCGAAGGCGGACGGCACAAACCGCGTCAGCCCCATGGATTCAAGAATCGACCGAAAGGGCAAATACTCGCCAAATGGCACCAGATGCACCTTGTCGTAGGTGGCCACCACCTGACCAAATCGGTCGATGGCATGAAGACTGTTCCACAGCTTGATCTCGTCGCCCGGGCCACGCCTGATCCGCGGCGCCCCGGTGATGATATATCCATCCTCGGGCACCGTGTCGGCCATGAGAAAGCGGCGTGACGGCTCTTGTTCCAGGAAATAGGCGGCGGCCGTCTCGGGCCATATGATCACGTCCGCCGGAACCCTGCGCGGCTTGCGCGACAACTCCAGATATCTGATGAAATTGTCCGAGATCCGATCGGACCGCCACTTGTCCTGCTGGGCAATATTGGCCTGCACCAGGCGCAGCTCGATATCGGTTTGCCGCGCCGGGCCGTCCGGCAGCCGCACCAGGCCGCCACCAAACACCATGCCAATCAGGAGCAGAGCCGCGGCCGCAGGCGCCCAACGGGACCATGGCCGGCACTCCCGCACCACCGCCACCGGCGCCAGCACGATGATCATCGTGATCAATCCCAGGCCGTAGACCCCGACCAGCGACACGATCTGCACCGGCGCATCCCAGGCTGCCCAGCTATAGCCCACCAGATTCCAGGGAAATCCGGTAAAGGCATGCCCCCGCAACCATTCGGTCAGCGACCAGGTGAGAGCAAAAAGCAGAATGAGCCCAAAACCGTTCAATGCCCGCCGGCGCTCTGCCAGCCACTGCCGGACCTGGTAAAACAGCAGCGTGGCGAGCCCCGGAAAAAAGGCGAGAACGCCGGCCAGCAACCCCACCGCAAACGGCGCCCCCAGGTTGCTCACATCCTCGTTCACCACAAAGGCAATGCCGACCCAGTAAAGGCCAGCGGCAAAATGGCCAAGCCCGAACCACCACCCCTGGGCAAATGCGGACACCCTGCAGCGGCTGGCGCTGGTCAACAGAAGCAGAACCGGAAAGCAGAGAAAAAGCACGGGCACCACATGAAACGGCGGCAGTGCAAACGCCCCCAACGCACCCAGCACAAAAGCAAGGATACGACGGTGCCACTCCGGCCGCTCGTCAAGCCACGCTACCAAACGCCGGTCAGCCATCGCTGCGGTGGCCACCATCAATCCGGATCAAAATCTTGCGGAGACGGCGCGGGTCGGCGTCCAGCACTTTGAAACTGAGCCCCACGGCGTCATGGTGGACCACTTCGCCCTTGTGGGGCACGCGCCCCGCCAAAGCCACGACGAGCCCCCCAACGGTATCAATGTCGGCCAGATGTTCGCTGGTCAAAAGCGGCACACCCACAACCTGTTCTAGTTCCGCGACCTCGAGGCGCGCGCCGGCCTCGAAAGTGTTTTCGTCGATTGTCCTGAGTTCGGTGTCTTCTTCCAGGTCGTGCTCGTCCTCGATCTCGCCGACGATCTGTTCCACCAGATCCTCGATGGTGACGAGGCCGTCGGTGCCGCCATATTCGTCCACGACCACCGCCAGATGCAGGCGCGTGGCCCGCATCTTGACGAGAAGGTCGGGCAAACGCATGGATGGCGGAACGAAAAGCACCGGCCGCTTGATGTCTTCGAGCGTCACCGACGCAGCACCCCCCTCCGGCGACTCGCAACCTGCGACTGCCCGAAACACATCCTTGATATGGACCATAGCCAGCACATCGTCGAGCGTGCCCCGATAGACCGGCATCCGCGAAACCGCGGCATTGCAGAACGTCTTGACCAATTCGGGCATGGCGGTGTCGATTTCCACCGCCACGATGTCGGCGCGCGGAATCATGATGTCATCGACCCGCTTTTCGGCAAATGCCAGCGTATTGAGCAGCAGGGCCCGCTGTTCGGCGCCGATATCGCGAAACGCGCTCTCGTGCTCGCCAATCACTTCTTCGAGGCTTTCCCTCAGGGAGCCTTCACCGTTGCGGCCCGAAAAGATGCGTTTGAGCCAGGTCAAGAGACTACTGGAAGACTCTCCATCGCCGGTGGTGGAAGAAGATGCAGGACTGTTATCGTTCATGGCTGGTCGTCATGATCATTGCAAATAGGGATCGGGAATTCCAAGTCTGGCCAGAACGCGCCGTTCCAGCGCCTCCATGACCTCGGCCTCGTCATCTGATTCGTGATCATAGCCCACAAGATGCAAGAAACCGTGAACCACCAGATGACAAAAGTGGTCTTCAAGCGGCTTCGCAGCGATCTGCGCCTCACGCGACAGGGTCTCGAACGCAAGTGCCAGATCGCCCAGCAGCATGGGACCGGGAATTGGCCCCGTCGCCACCCTGCCGCCCCGACGCAGCGCGGCGCGCGCGGCCTCGTCCAACGCAGGAAAAGACAATACATTCGTGGCGCTGTCCTTGCCACGGTACCGGCAATTCAAATCCCGCACCTGTGCGTCGTCAGTCAGCAGGACCGATACCTGCGCCGGCTCCACCGCGAGACCCGGCACTTCGCTGGCAGCAACCGTTACCGCCTGCACACATAAGGCCTCTG
>RFJA01000181.1 GCA_003695065.1 Alphaproteobacteria bacterium | reverse complement strand
CGCACTCGCAGACACTATCGCTACATTCTCCCCACAAGAATGCATGAACTTCTTTAAAAACGCAGGATACGCTTCTAACTAAACCGAATTTGGTCTAGCCTGCCTGCGCGTTCAATATCTTTTCCCGTTCTTCGCGTTATGGGCCCGCCGCTTGCGCGGCCCCCTCTTTGCGTTCGAGAAACGCTTCCATACGCGGCTTCAAATCGGCCGGCCATGAACGGGCCTGGCGTTTTTCCATGGACGCGAAGGCCACCGTGAGGCGCGCCGTCAGGCGCTCTATGCCCCCGGCGGCGCCAACAATCCGCACCCGGCAGGAAGACCGCCCAAGCTCTTCAACAACCAGCGAAAAGACAATGCGATCACCAAGCTCGCTCGGCGACCGGAAATCCGCCTCCACATGCACCGCCGGAATGCCCATCCTGTCGACCATGGTCATGGTCCGAAAGTCGTAGCCCAAGGCCTCGGCAAACCAGTCTTCCATCACCTGGTTCACCATCTCGAAATAGCGCGGATAGAACAATATGCCGGCAGGGTCTGTGTGAGCGAAACGTACCCTGATCTCCGTCTGAAAGACTTTCATCCCGGCTCATCTCTCCCTAGGCAAGACCGGTGGATACTTTAAGCATAAAATATTGGTGCTGTCACGCATGTTTTCTAAAAAAAACCGCCGCGCTGCCGCTCCTATTCAGGAGATGACAACGCGGCGGAGCCAAGGGAAAGCGATGCGATATCAGTACTGTGCGCGCAAGGTCACGAACCACTCTCGCCCGCGCGAGAAGACGCCTTCGATCGCCTGCATGGCGTCACCTGCCACGCCGGTGATCAGATAGTTCTTGTCGGTCAGGTTCTTGACGCCCAGGACCACCGCAAGATTCTCGTCCGCATTGGTCCAGGTCACATTGGCGTTGACCAGATGATAGCCATCCTGGGCAATAAGCTCGTTGTTAAAGGCATCGTTGTACGTCTTGGAGCGGTATGACCAATCGACCCGAGGGGTCAGCGACCCGCCATTGCCCAAGAGGACCTCGTAGGACGCACCAAGGTTGAGCGACCATTCGGGCACCCGTTCGAACTTGTTGTCCGGGCTGATCAGGGTCTCGGCCTCATCAATCTCGGTATATTCGGCATCGAGATAGCCAAGGCCGCCCTCGACGAACAGATTGTCGAAGGGAACCGCCTGGAATTCGAGCTCGAAGCCGGTGATTTCGGCCTTACCGGCGTTTTCGGTCACCGGCGCCACACTGGTGAACACCTGAATCTGGAGATCGTCATATTTGGTGTGGAACACCGCGCCATTCAGTTTGAGACGACGATCAAATGCCGCCAGCTTGAAACCCGCTTCATACACCTCCACGAATTCCGGCGCGAATACCGGAATCAGTTCGACGTCAGGCGTTCCTGGAGGCGCGGTAAAGCCGGCGACAATGGGCGGGAATACCCGCTGGGTAAAGCCGCCGGACTTGAAGCCCTCGGAATAGGACGCATAGACCATGGTGTCATCGTTGATGTCATATGACAGGTTCACCATCGGGGTGAATTCGTCGATGGTGATCTCGCGTTCGACGAAGGGCAGAATCCGCGTGCCGGCCTGCAGGAACGGCGCGTCCAGAAGAGGATCGCCCGAGCCCGCGAACTTGTTCACGAAGATGATCTGGTCGGGCAGGAACTTCTTCTTTTCATCCGTGTAGCGCCCGCCAAGCGTCAGGTGCAGATCGTAGCTAATGTCATAGGTCGCCTGTGCGAACGCCGCATAACTGCGATTGTCAAAGAAACCGCCGGACCGGAAACGCGAGATCGTGAACTCGAGATTGTTCACATTGAGGCCGTCTTCCTTGAAGTAATAGAGCCCGAGTATCCAGTTCAGCTTTCCGTCGAAGGAGTCGCCGAGCAACTGGAACTCCTGGGTAAACTGTTCCTGATCAAGGGTGTCAAAGTAGTGGGCAATCTCAAAGGGCGAATGGTCGCCATCGCGGGAGAATTCGCTTTCCAGATCCCGATAGGCGGTAATCGACTTGACGTGCAGGGTATCGGTGACGTCCCAGTCCAGGTTCAGGTTGACGGCCCACAAATCGGTATTTGAGAAAGAAGGTTCGGTACCCGCAGTGGTCCCGTCGCGCCGGACATAGCGAAAGTCGTAACATCCCGGCACCGCCAGATTCACCGGCATGGCCGGTGTTGCACAAGGGACCGGCGGGCCACCGGCCATCAGATTGGCACCAACGTTATGGATAACGGCGAACGGTGGCGTATTGGGGTCAATGGTGTTACCGAGGTTGATACCAATGAGCTCCATGGCCGGACCGGTTTCGCGATCCCGCGTTCCCTCCACCGAAATGTTGACCTCGAACGTGTCCGAAGCAAGCCAGCGTAACGCCGCGCGGCCCGTCGTGGTGTCGTCCTGACCAAGCTTCGTGCCGTCGTCGCGCTTCACATAGCCATCCTGGTTAAGAGTCGCGGCAGCGAATTTCACGAAAACGTTGTCGGTCAGGGGCAGGTTGACGCTGCCTTTCACGTCAATCCGGTCATCCGTGCCATAGGTGGCGGAAACCTTGCCGGCCACCTGGTCATGCGGTTTTTCCGTGGTGATGGAAATGGCGCCACCGATGGTATTGCGCCCGAACAGCGTGCCCTGCGGTCCGCGCAGCACCTCGACACGCTCGATATCGATCAGGTCGAGAACGCCGCCGACCGAACGGGCGATATAGACACCGTCCACATAAAGTCCCACACCAGGTTCGGTGG
>RFJA01000180.1 GCA_003695065.1 Alphaproteobacteria bacterium | reverse complement strand
TGTTTGAACATCGGCATGCGCATCTGCACCTTGGACAGGTCCAGCTCGTCCTCCAGAGTCGGGCTGGTGGTCGTGCGCACCATGTCGCCAAAGTCATACAGCACGCAGCCCGGCATCACCGTGTCCAGGTCCACCACGCACATCGCCTCGCCGGTCGTCTCGTCCAGCATCACGTTGTTGAATTTGGTGTCATTGTGCGTGATCCGCTCGGGGATGCGGCCCGAGGCCATCGCCTTGAGAATCACATCGACGATTTTCTCCTGCTTGAGAGCAAATTCGATCTCCGGCCGGGCCAGGCGGGCCCGGTTGAAATGATCCTGCTCGATGGCCTTCTGCAGAGCCTCGAACCGCATCCGGGCGTTATGAAAATTCGGAATGGTCTCGTGCAGCCGAGGTTCGCCAAGGTCCACCAGATGCCGCTGGAACTCGCCAAAGGCGTGGGCCGCCTGGTAGGCCTGTCTGGGCGATTCCACCGCCTCGTAAGTCCGCACCCGTTCGATGTAAACAAAGGTCCGCCAGAAATTGCCGTCGCGATCCTTATAATAGGACTTGTCGTTGCGCGTGGGGATCACCCGCAGCACCCTCCGGGTGATCTGGTCCGCCCCGTCGGCCTCCAGCCGATGCTGGATATGGCGGGTCACTCGCATGACGTTGCGCATCACCTGCACGGGTTTGCGGAAAACGCCCTTGTTGATCTTCTGATGGACGTATCGCACCTCCGTGCCTCCCTGGTCGTAGGTGGCGGTGTAGGTCTCGTTGATATGGCCGATCTTGCACAATTCGGCGTGCTGGATTTCGCCGTAGATATGAAACTGCTTGGAGATGTGGCGAAGCTGCTTTTCGTTATACATCGGCAATGTTGGGTTATTTACTGCCGGGCTTGACCGGATCGATCGCTTTCAGGTCCTCGGGCAGATTGTCCGGTTCAAAGGTCTGCACCTCGACGGACAGTAAACTTCGGAACGGCACGCCCGGATCGTAACGGCCATTGGAGCGATCCACCAGCACCGCCACCCCCCGGACGTCCGCGCCGTGCTCACGAGCGATGGCGATGGCCTCGTCCACCCGGCCGCCCCGGGTCACCACGTCCTCGACGATCAACACGCGTTCGCCCCGGCCGATGCGGAATCCGCGCCGCAGGACCAGCCGGCCTTCTTCCTTTTCCACAAAGATGTAGCGACAACGGAGCTGCCGGGCGACTTCCTGACCGATCACCAGTCCGCCCATTGCCGGAGCGATCACGGTCTCCACCTCAAGGTCCTTCACCTTCTCAAGCAGACCCGCCCCCAGTTCTTCCACTTCGGGCATGTTCTGCAGCGCCAGCGCGCATTGAAAGAACTGCCGGCTGCGCAGCCCGCTGCGCAGAATGAAATGCCCCTCGAGCAAGGCCCCTGAATTCCTGAAGATTTCCAGAACACGTTCGCGTGTCATGCCCGTTCAGAATGAAACAACGCCTCGGCCATTACAAGCCGGGGCGTTGCGCAGAGCTTTGTTTGCCGGGCCTCAGGAACCCAGTTTGTCCATCAGCACGATGAGCGGCAGGAACATCGCAATGACGATACTGCCCACCACCACAGCCAGGAACACGATCATGATCGGCTCGAGCATCGAGGTCATGGCGGACACCGCGTTGTCCACCTCTTCTTCGTAGTTGTCGGCGATCTTCATCAACATCTCCGGCAGAGCGCCGGTCTGCTCGCCCACGTCCACCATGCTGACCACGATGGGCGGAAAGACCTTGGAGGCCTCCATGGGCGCCACGATGGTTTCGCCTTCCTTGACGCTGTCGTGAATCGCCTGAATGGCCCCCTCGATGATGACGTTGCCGGCGGTTTCGCGGACAATATTCAGCGATTGCAGGATCGGCACACCGCTGCTGATCAAGGTGCCCAGCGTCCGGCAGAAGCGCGAGATCGCCACTTTGCTGACCACGGGGCCAAAAACCGGGACGATCAGTATCGATTTGTCCCAGGCCTTGCGCCCGATTTTGGTCTTCAGAATCAGTTTCCACAGCACCACCACGCCGGCGCAGATGCCGAGGGTGGCCATCACGTGGCTCTTGATCCAATTGGAAATATTCAACACCAGCTGGGTGAAGGCGGGCAGCCCCTCCTCGCCGAGCATGTCAGCGAAGATTTCCTCAAACTTGGGAACGACGTAAACCATCAGGATGCCGACGATGCCCACGGCGACCACCAGCACGGCCACCGGATAGAACATGGCGGCCTTGACCTTGCCCTTGATCTTTTCGGCCTTTTCCGCGAACTCGGCCAGGCGGGTGAGCGTGACCTCGAGCACACCGCCCAGCTCGCCGGCCTTGACCATGTTGACGAAGAGCTTGTTAAAAATCTTGGGATGCCCAGCCAGGGCTTCGGAGAAGGTGCTGCCGCCTTCGATCGCCACGGCGAGTTCGCCGATGGTTTCCTTCAGCGTTGGGTTGCGTTCCTGCTTTTCCAACACGCGCAGGCCGCGCAACAATGGCAGACCGGCGTCAACCAGGGTGGCCAGCTGCCGGGTGAAGGTGGTAAGCGTCTTGGTGTTGACCCGGCCGGAAAGGAAGGGGATCTTGATCTTGATCTCCATCGACGCCCCTTTGCCCTTGCCTTTGCCTCCTTTCTTCGTTTTGGCGTCCTTTTCCTTGCCCTTGCCCTTGCCTTTGCTCTTGGACTTTTCGACTTCGACCACCTTGGTGGGGAAATAGCCCATTTCCTTGAGGCGGGTGAGCGCCTCATTCTGATTGGCGACGTCAAGGGTGCCTTTGGTCTCCTTCCCCTTGGCGTCCATGGCAACGTAGCTGTAAGTGGGCATAAGCTGGCCTTTCGTGTTCGGTATCTCTTATCGGGGCGGCATCACGTGCACTTGACGACTTCTTCAACTGTGGTCTTGCCGTCAAAAATCAAGCGCAGTCCGTCGTCGCGCAGAGTGCTCATGCCCAGCTCGATCGCCTTTTGCCGCAGCACGATGGAGGGCGCCCGCTCGTTGATCTGGTGCCGGATGGCGTCGTTGATCTCGAGCAGTTCGTAGATGCCCTGCCGACCCTTGTAGCCGGAATCCCCGCAGGTCTCGCATCCCCGACCGTAGTAAAAGGTCTTGTCGCCAATGTCGTAAACCGACAGGCCCAGCTGCTGAAGCTGGTTCTCCGTCGGCTCAAACGGCGAGCAGCATTTCGGACAAATGGTGCGCACAAGCCGCTGGGCCAGGCAGCCCATGAGCGTGGACGAAATCAGGAAGGGCTCCACGCCCATGTCGGTAAAACGGGTGACGGCGCCGGGAGCGTCGTTGGTGTGCAGAGTGGACAGCACGAAGTGACCCGTGAGCGAGGCCTGCACGGAAATCTGCGCCGTCTCGGCGTCGCGCATTTCCCCCACCATGATGATGTCCGGATCCTGACGGAGAAAGGCGCGCAGCGCGGCGGCGAAAGTCATGCCGGTGGACTCGTTGATCGGCACCTGCATGATGCCCTCCAGGTCGTATTCGACCGGGTCCTCGGCGGTTAGAATCTTGGTCTCAATGTCATTCAGCGCCCTCAGACAGGCGTAAAGTGTCGTCGTTTTGCCCGAACCGGTCGGTCCGGTAACCACGAAGATCCCGTTGGGTTGGACGATGATGTCCTTCACCTTCTCCTCGATCTCGGGTTGGAACCCGAGGTTTTCGAGGTCCAGCGAGGCGTTGGAACGATCCAGAACGCGCAGCACGATCGACTCTCCGA
>RFJA01000179.1 GCA_003695065.1 Alphaproteobacteria bacterium | reverse complement strand
TTCCAAGACCATCAATATGCCCGGCAGCGCCACGGTCGAAGACTGCAAGGCAGCCTATGAACTATCCTGGCGCCTCGGATTGAAAGCCAACGCGCTCTATCGGGACGGCTCGAAGCTCAGCCAGCCGCTCAGCTCCAGTCTTCTCGATGATGAGGATCTGGAGGACGGTGACGAGGAAAATCTGCCCGAGCGCACCCGGGTGGTGGCCGAGCGGATTGTCGAAAGGATTGTCGAAGCCGGCCCCGCCAAACGGGCGCGTCTCCCGCAACGACGCAAGGGCTATACCCAGAAAGCTGTCGTTGGTGGCCACAAGGTCTATCTGCGCACCGGCGAATATGACGATGGTCGGCTGGGCGAGATCTTCATCGATATGCACAAGGAAGGCGCCGCCTTCCGCAGCCTGATGAACAATTTTGCGATCGCCATTTCCATCGGCCTGCAATATGGGGTGCCGCTGGAAGAGTATGTTGACGCCTTCACCTTCACCCGCTTTGATCCGGCCGGCATGGTCGAAGGGAACGATGCCATCAAGATGGCAACATCGGTGCTCGACTATATTTTCCGCGAGCTGGCGGTGTCCTATCTGGGACGCAACGACCTGGCTCATGTGGAGCCCGGCGATCTGCATCCCGATGCACTCGGCGACGGTGTCCTGGCCGGCACCGAAGAATCGCCAGCCCCCATTGCCGAAACGGCCCTCGACAAGGTTATCGGTCTCGCCAGCACCGGATACGTGCGCAGCAATCTTTATGTGCTCAACACCGTGAGGGAACAGGCGCGCTCCGCCGTCTCACAGGCTGGTTCAACCACGATGGTGATGGAGGAAACCGCTGAGACCGTCAGGGCTGCCGCCAGTGGTGGTGGGGGGCGCGGTTCCACCGCTTACGCGAGCAAGGTGCTCGAAGCGCGCATGAAAGGCTATGAGGGTGACGCCTGCGGCGAGTGCGGTAACTTCACCCTCGTGCGCAACGGAACCTGCCTCAAATGTGATACCTGTGGCGCGACCAGCGGTTGTTCCTAGGGGGGCGGCGCCTGATCCTCTCACCATTGATCCATGAGGTCGCTCACCAATCTGCGGCTATCGGTCTGCCCGATAGCCGCTTTCTTTTATCGATAAACTTTACAGAAAATTTACACCCGACGCCCACTGTGTAGCAGACTAGGTTGGCGGGCGCATCTTTCCACGCGGACGAGGACGCTCGCGCTCTTCTCAAAATCTGACCGGAACAGGGAAAAGGTGCAAAAAAACCTGCCCGAGACATCGCAAAGGACGGACCGCGCGTTGTCCGACCCATCAGGCTTGTCAGCTTTCGCGGAGATGGTCCTCGAATCGATGCCCTGTGGTGTGGGGGTCCTCGCTTGTGATGGCGAGGACGAATTTTTCCTTCTGGGTGCCAATCCGGCGCTTCTCGCCTATCTCCGGGCGCCCGAAACCCCGGATTTTCCGGTCGCGCTGGACAGCATTTGCGATATATCCCTTTCGAAGGACTTTCGTGAAGCATTTGAGACAAGCCTGAAGCATGGGGAGATCGGGCAGTTCTCCTTAGCCTGGGGCGAAGCGGAGGCACGCAGGACTTTCGCGGGGACATTGCAGGTCATGGCGTCACAGGATAAGGATACACGGCGCCTTCTCATGACTCTCCATGATACAACCGCCGAAACCGCGCGCCAGACCGAGCTCCTGCGAAGTACTTTGTATGATCCGTTAACGGGGCTGCCCAACTATTCCCTGTTCCTTCGGATGGTAAATGACATTCTGGATCGGCTCGACACTCCCGATCGCGCCGCCATGATCGTCATCAATCTGGATCGATTTCGATTGGTGAACGAAAGTCTGGGTATCAGTGCCGCTGATCAGTTGTTGCTGGAAGTATCTCAACGGCTTTCGAAATTGTGTCCGGATGAGGCAATTTTGGCCCGAATTGCTAGCGACGAGTTTGCTCTTTTCGTGCCTGTCAACGTTACGGAAGCCGAAGCGCTGGCATTGGCGCGCAAGATTCACCATCAGCTTGATACGGTGTTCACCTTGGATCAACACAATGTATATGTCACCGTGTCCATTGGTATCGACTTGCTTTCCAAGCAAATTCATTCTGGCGAAGATCTGGTGGACAATGCTCTGAGTGCCATGCACCGGGCCAAGGCGGAGGGGCGCGGTCGCACGGTTCTATATCACGCGGAACTGCGCAAGCGCTCGCAATCCCTGTTCGCGCTCGAATCTGACCTGCGCGAGGCTCTTGATACGAAATCCCTGGAACTACACTATCAGCCTATATGTGACATGCGCACAGGGGCCGTTATCGGTGTCGAGGCCCTTGCCCGCTGGAATCACCCGACGAAGGGTCCCATCTCGCCCCTCGAATTCATTGCCGTGGCGGAGAACGCCGGACTGATTGGGAAGCTGGGTCGCTGGGCGCTCGAAGAAGCCTGCTCCCAGCTTGCTTATTGGGATCAGGTCACGCACCAGTCCAGAGCACTCACGATGAATGTCAACGTATCGGGTGCTCAGCTCGGTGAGCCGGGTTTCGTCGAGATCGTGCGCGACGCCCTGACCATGGCAGGACTGAATGGCGAACGTATCAGGCTGGAGCTTACAGAGAGCACGATCATGAGCAACGCCGATCTGATCACCGATATGCTCCTCGACCTCAAGGCGCAAGGCATATCGATCGCCGTTGACGATTTCGGAACCGGATACTCCTCACTCAGCTATCTCAACCGGTTTCCAATCGATACCCTTAAAATCGATCGCTCCTTCGTCTCGCGCCTTGGCGAAAGCGCGGAAGACTCCAAGATCATTCATATCATTACGATGCTGGCCCGAACACTCGGCATGACTGTCGTTGCCGAGGGCGTCGAAACCGAGGCCCAGCGCAAACTCCTTGGCGAACTTGGCTGTCATTTCGGCCAGGGCTATTTTTTCGCGCGCCCCCTGCCAGCCCGCGACGTCACCAAACTGTTGCAGACCCAGGCAACCCTTCCCGACACCGCTCGGGACGGTCCCGAGCACTGATCACCGCACAGGCTGCCGCAAGAAGAGTTCAGGCACAAAGCCGGATTTCTCCCCGGGGCTTTGATCCAGATCGTCGTTTTCGACAGCGCTTATGAGAAATAGAAGATTAAGACTGGACGGCCCACCCTCACCCCTGTGGTCCAAATACGCACTTTGAAACACAACGTCGATCAGAACGATTTTTTCGCTATCGAAGTCGGCCCCATGGAGCAGGTCAATGACCTCAAGACCGGCTTCAAGACCTGCTCGCCCTCCCGCTTCGGGACAACGAATGGTGACCTGGCACTGCCAATAGGACAGCGCGGGGTCGTCATTCCCCACATAGGAATGCCGCTTTACGGCGAGGTCCAGCCGCGGCAGATCCGAACGTCTCCGGTCTCCGATTTCCAATCGTCGAAACGGACGGTGGCAGAGCGCGTTCTCCAGTTTGCGCTGAAAGATCTTTTTGATTTCCAGAATTACACCCCGAGTACCCATCCTGACCCTCCTTCACAAGAATGAGTTAGTGAAAAAAACCGCCTTCGCCTTTTAGGGCACTACGGCGTTGAATTTTGTCCCTTGGATTGTTGCTCTCCCCGAGTGGAGTTACCTCCACCCCCCCCCTCCATTTTATAGGAGGTATCCT
>RFJA01000178.1 GCA_003695065.1 Alphaproteobacteria bacterium | reverse complement strand
CACAATGGCGGCTGAGACGGCTCGTAAAGTTGCAGCCAATGAACCCGCGGTCCATCCGAATTTCGACTGGCGGCGGATTGCCCGGCTGATTCATCTGTCTCGCGCCATCGACGACATTGAGGAAAAGCGGCTGGTGCCCGAAAAGAAGGTGCTCTACCAGTTTTCGGCACGCGGCCATGACCTTGCACAGATCATGCTGGTCAGCCGGCTGACGTCGAAGCGCGATGCGCTGGCCGGTTATTACCGGTCACGACCGGCCATGCTGACGCTTGGGGTGGATCTTCTGGAAGCGGTGCGCTCCCCCATGGGCCGCAATGAGGGCTATTCGGGCGGACGTGACATCGGGGTGGTGTTCAATTTTCCCAACACCGATGGCCCGTGCGCCCTGCCCATGTGTGGCGGCGTGGGCACACAATATACGCCAATCGCCGGCTGGGCCCAGGCCGTCGAATACTATCGCAACCATCTTGGCGACGCGAGCTACGACGACGCCATCGGGCTGGTGCTTGGCGGTGAGGCCTCGGTAGCCACCAACGGTTTCTGGTCGGCGCTGACCATTGCCACCACCCTCAAACTGCCGATGCTGTTCTACATCGAGGACAACGGCTATGGCATTTCGGTCACCTCCGACAAGCAGACACCGGGGGCCAACATCGCCGCCAACCTGGCATCCTTCCAAAATCTGTTCATCCGCGACGGCGACGGTACCGATCCATCACAAGCCGCAACCCTGATTGACGAGACCATGGCCCATGTCCGCGCACGCAAGGGGCCCGCGCTGCTGCGCCTGACCGTGCCGCGTCTGTCGGGTCACTCGTTCCAGGACACCCAGGCCTACAAACCGGCCGAGGTGATCGAGGCCGAGCAGGCCCGCGATCCACTGCCGAAGCTGCGCGACTATCTGGTCCCTGCATTCATGAGCGCCGACGAGTGGACCGAGACCGAGGCTGAGGCGCGCAAGGAAATGGAAGCCGTGGTGGCCGAAGCCGAGGCGCTCCCGGATCCCGATCCGGCAACACTGACGCGCCACGTCTTTTATGAAGAGGGCGAGATGCAGCGCCAGGGCGGACTCGCACCTTTGGGCCACGTCTTCCCCGCCACGACCGGAGAAGCCCGACCGGAAGGCAGCCGCATCAACATGGTCACGGCCATTCGCCGGACCCTGGACCATGAGCTTGCCACCAATCCCAAAATGGTGGTGTTCGGTGAGGACGTGGGCGCCAAGGGCGGTGTCCATGCCGTCACCATGGGGCTGATGGAAAAATATGGCGAGGACCGCGTCTTCGACACCTCGCTGTCGGAAGAAGGGATCATCGGCCGGGCGGTGGGCATGGCGCTCGCCGGGCTGTTGCCGGTGCCCGAGATCCAGTTCCGCAAATATGCCGACCCGGCGGAAGAACAGCTCAACGACATTGGCACCATGCGGTGGCGCACCAACAATCGTTTCGCCGCACCCATGGTGGTGCGCATGCCGGGCGGGTTCTTCAAATGCGGTGACCCGTGGCACAGCCAGACCGGGGAGGTCAAATGGGCCCATGCGGTGGGCTGGCAGCTCGCCATGCCGTCCAATGCAGAAGATGCGGTGGGCCTGTTGCGCACCGCGCTCCGGTCCAACAACCCGACCATTTTCTTCGAGCACCGGGCCATGCTTGACGATCCGTGGGCGCGCCGCCCCTATCCCGGCGACGACTATGTGGTCCCGTTCGGCAAGGCCCGGAAGGTGCGCGATGGCAGCGACATCACCGTGGTCGCCTGGGGCGCCATGGTGGCACGGGCCGAGGCCGCCTGCGACAAGCTTGATGTGAGTGTTGATCTTCTCGATTTGCGCACCCTGTCACCCTGGGACAAGGACGCGGTGATTCAGTCAGTGGCCAGGACCAAACGCTGCCTGGTGGTGCATGAGGACAATCTGACCGCCGGTTTTGGTGCCGAAATCGCAGCAACCCTGATGACCGAGGCGTTTTTCGATCTGGATGCACCGGTGGAGCGCCTGACCATGCCCGACATCCCCAACCCGCACAGCCCGGCTTTGCTTAAAGCCGCAGTTCCCAGTGTCGATACCATTGCCAAGCGTATCGACTATCTGGTGCGATTCTGAGGAGCCGGGCCCATGAACGCGATCGTCGACATCAAGGCACCGGAAAATCAGGAAGAGGGCACCCGCTCGCGCATCGCGCGCTGGCTCAAGCAACCGGGCGAGCGGGTCGCGGTAGACGAACCCCTTGTGGAGCTTGAAACCGACAAGGTGGCCATGGAAGTGGCCGCGCCAGTCGCTGGCGTGTTGACCGAAATTCTGCTGGCCGAGGATAGCGACGTGGAACCGGGCGCCCTGCTCGGGCGCATCGACTCGAGCCCGCAAAAAGAAACCGGCGCCGGCACCAGCACGCCAAGCGAAGTCCCGGCCGCGAAACCAGCGGCACAGGCAGTCGACGTTGAAACCGGAACCCCCGCACCTTCGGGAGCGCCGGACCGGCGGCTGCGGCTCAGCCCGCTGGTCAAACGCTTGATCAAGCTGCACGACGTGGATCCGGCGGATATCCAGGGCAGCGGCATTGGCGGGCGGATCCGCCGCGACGATGTGCTGGCCTATGTTG
>RFJA01000177.1 GCA_003695065.1 Alphaproteobacteria bacterium | reverse complement strand
TGCCGCTTTTGCGTCGGGGCTGCTCGTGATTTCACGGGTGGTGCGTTTTGCTCGCGGGCGGGAGCAGAACCGGCAGAAGTGCTTTCATCAGACGCACCAGAACACCGTGCCGCGAATTGGTGGTCTGGGCATCGCCGTGGCGTATCTCGTGGGGGGCACAGTGTTTTTCCTCGGACGGCCTGAGTTCTTCAATCTGGAAGTGGCGGTAACGCTGGTGCTGGGGCCGATGCTGATGTTCGGGGTCGGCTTTTGGGATGACCTCCGGCCGCTTGGGGCGCGGGTGAAACTATTGATGCAGATTGCTGTGGCAACATTGATTGCTGTCAATGGCCTGGCAATCGAATCCGTGACCAATCCGTTTAACGGGGTAAGCGTCCAGATTGGTCTTTGGGGAGTGGTGGCCAGTGTTGTCTGGATCGTTGTTTTGACCAACTTGATCAATATCATCGACGGCATTGACGGACTGGCGGGAGGGATTTCTCTGATGCTCATGATATTGCTGATCAATGTCTGCGCCGGGAGCGGGAGGTATCTTCCGGCGCTGCTGGCCTTGGTGACCGCTGGCGCGCTGCTGGCGTTCCTCTATTTCAACTTTCCACCCGCAAAGATCTATATGGGCGATGGAGGGGCGTATTTTCTGGGTTGCTTGATTGGTGTGTTGACCATCTACAGTTCGCAGAAGGGAACGGTGGCTGCGGCGTTGGTGGCCCCGATCTTCGCCTTGGGGCTGCCGATCATTGATGTGGCGTTGACCTTGATCCGCCGCGCATTGAAAGGCCTGCCGATTTTCCGGGCCGATCGCCGGCACCTGCATCATCGGTTGGTTGACAAGGGATACTCGCACCGGAGGTCGGTGCTGACGCTCTATGTGTTGTCATTGATCTGCCTGCTGATGGCTCTAGCGGTCTTCTCATCCAAGGGGCAGCTTGTTCCTCTGTTTTCGGGGGTTTTGTTTGTGGGAGTTATTTTCCTGGTGCATTCATTCGGCTTTGTTCCGGAAAAATACTCGTTGAAACATCTGTGGGACGAATTGTCAGATGTGCGGCGCGAGTCCCGGTATATCATAACGCTGGGACGCTGGTTGGAACTGGAGGCGGAGCGGTGTGAGACACCGGAGGAATTGTGGGAAAACTTTCAGTTTCTGGCGCAGAAGTTGAATCTTTTTCAGGTGCGACTGGCGGTCGAGGAGGGGGAACTGATCTGGCGAAATTCGAGCAGCTACGGACGAACGCCCAGCGAATTGGTCACCCGGCATGTGCCGATCCATTCGGGCTCCATTCACGGGCTGGATATCGTCTGTGAAAGGGAGGGCAATCCAGAGAAGGTGTTTGAACTGAAGGCCGAGCTGGTGACGGAGGCGTGGGTCAAAGCGGCCAACCGATGGAGTCAGCACCGTCGTCAGGAAGTTCGATTTGCGAGCGACTCGCTGGAGGATAAGCGGGTTGATGACTCTGCAATCGTTCCGCCCTTGCCCGACGCTTCCCACTAAGGCGCCCGGGTTTTGGGATCCGGACTGCAGATGGGAATGGCCAGATACATCCCGAAGAAGAATAGCAGCGAGGTGACCTGCAGCGGAAAATCCAATGTCGCATGGATCAGGACGACGAAAACCGCGACGAAGCAGGCGTGATGCTCTGCGCTGAGGCGTCGGCGTGAGGTAAACAACAGGGCGCCCGGGGGCACGAGGAAAATCGCCATCCAGCAGACGAAGCCGATGTAGCCCCAGTCGAAGAACAACTGGAAGTAGTCCTGATGGGCTTCGTTCAGGTGGAGGTTGGCCGGGTAGATTCCAGGATTGGCCAGTTGGTATTTCGGGAAGACCATGGGGAATGCGCCCGGTCCGAATCCCAACATCGGTGTGTCCGGGATCATTTCGAGAAAGATGGCGAGAGGGAAACGATTTGCGACCGATTGAGAGAGGGACTGCAGGCGTCCAAGCCGGAAGGACATGTCAGAAGTGAAGAGTGCCGCGATTGCGCATAACGCGGCGACGACGGCGATGACTAAGGTTGCGATACGGCTTGCCCGGGTTCCATCGCTTCGGTCCAACGTGAGAAATCCGGAAAGCAGGGCGGGAGCGTAAAGCGCGACGACAATCAGGGCCAGAATCCAGCCAGCGCGGGAGGTATTCAGAAACACTGCTATTCCCACCAGCACCGAACCGGTCGAGCCGGAAATGGTGAGCAAATGGTTTTCCTCCCTTCGTCCGCGAAGCAGCAGGCTAAGTGTAAGCGCAAGCCCCATGGCGAGAAAGGTGGCAGCGTTTCCATGGTAGCGGTAGCTGGCAAACACCGACTTGTAGAATGTTTCGTTTTCGAATGCCCAGAAGAATTGCAACAGAGCTGGGCCGGCAAGTTTCATTACAATCCCCGTGCCGGCAAACAAGACGACGCAGATGCTCATAACGATTATCAATTGTCGTCGAAAATGGGGCTTCATATTGATCACGATCAGCATCAGGCAGAACACGGCCAGTTGGGGATAGAATTGTATGGGCGCGGCGATGCGGTCGCGGGCTCCGGGCAGGTTGGGAAAGGGGGCTGTTTCGAGGATCCGGATGGTGATCAGTTCACGGTGCCAGCGGTAATACGAGTCGGCGTTGAGGGTCATCCACAGCCCTTGCGCCGCGATGAGGGTCATGCAGAACAGCAGCCAGGCCGGAACGCGGGGCCATCTTCCGTCCAGAAACGCCTTCCAGCAGAAAAGGAAAAAGGCTGTAAAGCCCATGGTGACAAAGGTTCCTTCGCCGGCGCCGTTGCGAAGGCCGTAGCAAAAGGGAGCGTAAAAGATCAGAAAGCAGATGATGTATCGGGGCGCGCGCTCCAACGCGATCGCTCCGGCGTCTGTCCAGGTTACTGGTGCTTTTGCCGCTTCATCCATGCGCCGGAATTGTGGCCGCGCGAAGTTTTTGCCGGCAAGCGCGAAACGGTTGTGATGACGCGAGGTGGCCTTGCAGCCCGGGGGCGAATTCAACCCGGGGGCCAGGTGAGGGGG
>RFJA01000176.1 GCA_003695065.1 Alphaproteobacteria bacterium | reverse complement strand
CCTCATTAAAAAAAAAAACCTCCGAGGGCAACTGTTCGGAGGTGGCGAAATAGTGGCGGGCGCATTCGTCGAGACTGTCGCCCACCAGTTCCACGATCCCCTGGTATCGCTCGGTATGGCTGCCCTGATCGATGGTCAGCGCCATATAACCCTCGCCCACCAGCTCGTCCAGCGAAAGAGCGTCGCCGTCCGGCAGTTTTTCGGCCTCGAACCTGGCCACGCCACGCAGCACCCCGCCAATGGCGCCGCTGTCGTCGGAGCCGGACGGTGTGGCGAAATCGCAAACCAGAAGGGAGACCGGCCCGTTGCCCTTGATCTGCAGGGTGAACACACCCTCGAATTTCATGATGCTGCCGAGCAGTGCGGTCAGCGACAGGGCCTGACCCAGCAGCCTTGCGACGGCTGTCGGGTAGTCATGCCGCGAGAGGATGGTGTCGACGACCGTGTCGAGACGGGTGATCCGGCCAACCACGTCGTGCCCCTCTATATCGAAAGGGATTACGGCATCTGCGTGGATTGGCTGTAATGGTTCGGCAATATGCTGCATCACTGATCGGGTCCGGGCCCCGGACGCTTACGATATCAGACCCAGGCACCAGAGCAAAATGCCCTTCTGTGCATGGAGCCGGTTTTCCGCTTCGTCCCAGATCACCGACTGCGGACCGTCCAGCACCTCGGCCGTAACCTCCTTGCCGCGATAGGCGGGCAGGCAATGCATGAAAATGGCATCGGGTGCGGCGACCGCCATCAGTTCGGCGTTGACCTGGTACGGGGCCAGTGCGGCGAGCCGTGCTTCCACATCCTTGTCGCCCATGGACACCCAGGTGTCGGCGATCACGCAGTCACTGTTTTCGGCCGCCGCATGGGGGTCTTCGGTCAACTCCACCGTTCCGCCGTTGGCATTGGCCCAGTCGATGACGTCCTGGGGCGGGCGGTAGCCTTCCGGGCAGGCGAGACGGAGCGTACAGCCGAACCTGGCTGCCGCCTCGATCCACGAGACCGCCACATTGTTGCCGTCTCCCACCCAGGTTACGGTGCGTCCGGCGATCGGCCCCTTGTGCTCTTCGAAGGTCATGACGTCGGCCATGATCTGGCAGGGGTGGCTGCGATCGGTCAGGGCGTTGATCACCGGAATCTCGGCATAGGCGGCCAGTTCCCGGACCATGTCGTGGCTTTTCGAGCGAATCATGATGGCATCAACATAACGACTCATTACCCGGGCGGTGTCGGCCGTGGATTCGCCGCGTCCGAGCTGCATTTCCTGCCCCTGCATGACCAGTGTGCGCCCGCCAAGCTGATGCATTGCCATCTCGAAAGAGACCCGGGTGCGCGTCGAAGACTTCTCGAAGATCATGGCGAGCGCCTGCCCGGAAAGCGGCGCGTCCGCGTCAGGCGCACCCTTCGGCCGGCCGGTTCGTGCCTGCTTGAGCTCCATCGACCGGTCAATGATACGCCGCAACGCTTCTCCGGGAATTTCCGAGAGGTCGATAAAATGGCGTGGCGATGCCCCTGTTTCGGTACCGGGTTTTGTCATATCGTCCAATCGTTCGCCCTCGTCATTGCGCGGCAACGGCCACATTGTGACAGGTGGCCTCCAGTTTGCTAAGGGCCTCTTCCACATGCTCCTGCGTAACGATCAGCGGCGGTAGAAGGCGCGCCACGTTGTCGCCCGCCGGCACAAGGAGGAGGCCGTTGTCCCGGGCGCGGGCAACGAAGCCGCCGAGGTCGCCCTTGATCCGCACACCCAGCATCAGGCCGACCCCGCGGACGCAGTCGATCACCGCGTCGTGCTTCTTGCTCAGCGTCAGCAGGCCGGTGCGCAGTCGGTCGGCGACGCTGCACACCTGGTCAAGAAAGCCGGGCGTGAGGATGATATCAAGGACCGCATTGCCGACCGCCATCGCCAGCGGATTGCCGCCGTAGGTGGATCCATGGCTGCCCGCGGTCATGGTCCGCCCGACACGTTCGGTTGCCAGACAGGCACCCAGCGGGAAGCCGCCACCAATTCCCTTTGCCGAGGCCATGACATCGGGTTCGATGCCGGATAGTTCGTGGGCAAAGAGGCGGCCGGTGCGGCCCATGCCGGTCTGGATTTCGTCCAGGATCAGGAGAAGGCCGTGTTCATCTGCCAGCGCTCGCAGATCGGCAAGGAAGCCGGGTGGGGCGGGCCGGATGCCGCCTTCGCCCTGAATCGGCTCCACAAGAATTGCCGCCGTTTCCCGGGTAATGGCGGCGCGGGTCGCTTCGATATCGCCAAACGGGACCTGGTCAAAGCCTTCCACCGGTGGGCCAAAGCCCTTGAGCACCTTTTCCTGTCCCGTCGCGGCGATCGCCGCCAGGGTGCGCCCATGGAACGCCCCTTCAAAGGTGATCACCCGGAACCGCTCGGGCGCGCCGGTGGCCCAATGAAAGCGCCGCGCGATCTTCAAGGCACATTCGATGGCTTCGGCGCCCGAGTTGGTAAAGAACACGGTGTCGGCAAAGGTTGCTTCGGTCAGCCGCTCGGCAAGGCGTTCCTGACCCGGAATGCGATAGTTGTTGGAGCAATGCCAGATCCGGCGGGCCTGTTGCTCAAGGGCTTCCACCAGATGGGGGTGGCAGTGGCCCAAGCAGTTGACCGCCACGCCGGTGGCAAAGTCCAGGTACTGCTTTCCGGTGGTGTCGTAAAGGTAGACTCCCTCGCCGCGCTCGACCGCCAGATCGGCCCGGGTGTAGGTCGGCAAAATCGGCGAAATATTCGCCTCTTTCGGGTCGTCATTGCGGCTGTTGCTTACCATATTTCTGTCCCGAAAAATGATGGCTGTCCCGAAAAGCCGGGGATTATGTCCATAGCGTCAGGCGGTGTCAATCAAATGACGCTGCGCGGTGAGGCGCGGTTTCAGGGCCGAAGCTTGTAGCCCGATTTGAAAAGGGCATGGCACAGGACCCACAAGGCCACGTTCAGGGCAGCCAATACCGCGACGCCAGTGGCGATCGATCCGTCGGCGCGGCCAATGAACCCGTAGCGCACTCCGTCGATCATATAGAAGAACGGGTTGAACTGGCTGACATCCCGCCACACCCCGGGCAGGCGGTCGATGGAATAGAAGGTCCCTGAGAGGAACGACAATGGCGTGACCACGAAGTTGGTGACGGCCGCGGTGTGGTCGAATTTTTCGGCCCAGATGCCGGTCAGAATTCCCAGCAGAGACAGCATCAGAGCAGCGTTGAGCGAGAAATACAACACCGCCCACCAGTGTTCGACATGAATGGGCGTGAACAGCAGCATGGCCACGCCGACTACGACGCCCACCAAGAGACCGCGGGTCACGCCGCCCATGGTATAGGCAAAGGTCAACTCTCCTGCGCTCAGGGGGGGCATCAGTACATCGACGATATTGCCCTGGACCTTGGCGATCATGATCGAGGAAGAGGTATTGGCGAAGGCGTTCTGGAGAATCGCCATCACGATAAGCCCTGGTGCAAGGAACATCTCGAACGGTATGCCCGCGACCCCGCGTCCCTGGCCGCCCAGTGCCAGAGTGAAAATCGCCATGAAAAGCAGGGTGGTCACGGCAGGGGCCACCACGGTCTGGGTGATGACCTTGAAAAAGCGCCACACCTCCTTCAGATATAGCGTATAAAGGCCGCCCCAGTTGACGCGGCCGATTCGGCGCACTGCATAGGCGGGCGTCGCCGCTGCTTCGGGGGCGTTCAGGCTATGATCACGGGGTGGCATGAGTTCACCTTGGTCGTTGTCGCGACAACTCTTAACGGATGCGACCCGGTGTGACAAGCCACGGGAACCGCCTGCTTGCTTTGCTTGATTCCCGGCGGCTGACCTGATAGCTACCTAGAACCTCGGCGTAACGGGGCGGTCCCGGGCCGGGATCTGCCTCAAGGGATAGATGACAATGGCATGGACGGAAGAGCGAATCGAACGGCTCAAGACACTCTGGGAGAAGGGCCTGAGTGCCAGCCAGATTGCCAGCGAACTCGGTGAAGGGGTGACCCGCAATGCGGTGATCGGAAAAGCGCATCGCATGGGTCTGTCATCGCGGCCATCGCCGGTGAAAGCGGAAGCCGCCAAACCGCGAAAGCCCGCGCCGGCCAAGTCGGCAAAAAAGGATGCCAAGAAGTACGTTACTCTGCTCGATCTGACCGAGCGCGTATGCAAATGGCCCATCGGTCACCCGGGTGAGCCTGATTTTCATTTTTGCGGCAAACCGTCAGAGCCGGGAATGCCCTACTGCAAGGCACATTGCGAGATGGCCTATCAGGCGCAGACCAGCCGTCGCGATCGGCGACCGCCCCGGCCGAAAATCATGTAGCGGCAACCCTGTCTCCAGGAAAAGAAGGCCCCGGTCGGTTGACCGGGGCCTCTTCATTCTGGTTTCTCGCCCGGCCGGTGTGGTCAGGCGGCCTTGTTTGAAAACATTTTGGTCAACGTGTCGGAGAAGCTGTTGACCACCGGAGCAAAAGCTTTCTGGCTCGCGTCCGTGGCAATGG
>RFJA01000175.1 GCA_003695065.1 Alphaproteobacteria bacterium | reverse complement strand
GATGTGACCGCCATGTTGGAGGAGGCGGGGCTTGACCCGTCAGGCCAGGTTGATCTGTACGACGGCCGAACCGGCGAAAAATTCGACCGCAAGGTGACGGTGGGGTATATCTATATGCTCAAACTGCATCACCTGGTCGATGACAAGATCCACGCCCGGTCCATTGGCCCCTACAGTCTGGTTACCCAGCAGCCGCTGGGTGGCAAGGCGCAGTTTGGTGGCCAGCGCTTCGGCGAGATGGAAGTCTGGGCACTGCAGGCGTACGGCGCCGCCTACACGCTGCAGGAGATGCTGACCGTCAAGTCGGATGATGTGGCGGGCCGTACCAAAGTTTACGAAGCGATTGTCAGAGGCGATGACACGTTCGAGGCCGGGATACCGGAATCGTTCAATGTGCTCGTCAAGGAGATGCGCTCGCTGGGTCTCAATGTGGAACTGGTCAGTGGTTCCTGAGTGACGGGAACCCGTGGACAGAGCACGGCGAGACAGGAGCGACGAGGAGCTAACGGTTATGAACCAAGAGCTGATTAAATTCTACAACCCGGCGGCACAGCCCGAGACCTTCGATCACATCAAGATTTCGATCGCAAGCCCGGAGCGGATCCGGTCGTGGTCGTTTGGCGAGATCAAGAAGCCGGAGACCATCAACTACCGGACCTTCAAGCCGGAAAAGGATGGGCTGTTCTGTGCGCGCATCTTCGGACCGATCAAGGATTACGAGTGTCTGTGCGGTAAATACAAGCGCATGAAGTATCGCGGGATCACCTGCGAGAAATGCGGCGTCGAGGTGACCCTTTCCAAGGTCCGCCGGGAGCGCATGGGCCATATTGAACTGGCGGCGCCGGTAGCGCACATCTGGTTCCTCAAGTCGCTGCCAAGCCGGATCGGCCTGCTGCTCGACATGACACTCAAGGATCTCGAACGGATCCTCTATTTCGAATATTTCGTGGTGATCGAGCCCGGCCTGACACCGCTCAAGCAGTATCAGCTCCTGTCCGAAGAGGACTATTACCGGGCGCAGGAAGAATACGGCGAGGACAGCTTCTCGGCCGGCATCGGTGCCGAGGCGATCAAGACCCTGTTGGCCAATCTCGACCTGGAGGCCGAGAAGGAGAAACTGCTGCAGGAACTGGCCGAGACCAAATCCGAGTTGAAGCCAAAGAAGATCGTCAAGCGGCTCAAAGTGATCGAGGCATTCCTTGAGTCGGGCAACCGGCCGGAATGGATGATCCTTGACGTGGTGCCCGTCATCCCGCCGGAACTGCGTCCGCTGGTGCCGCTCGATGGCGGCCGGTTCGCCACATCCGACCTCAACGATCTGTATCGCCGGGTGATCAACCGCAACAACCGTCTCAAGCGGCTGATCGAGCTGCGCGCGCCCGACATCATCGTGCGCAACGAAAAGCGGATGCTGCAGGAATCGGTGGACGCGTTGTTTGACAATGGGCGGCGCGGCCGGGTGATCACCGGCGCCAACAAGCGACCGCTCAAGTCGTTGTCCGACATGCTCAAGGGCAAGCAGGGCCGATTCCGCCAGAACCTGCTCGGGAAGCGTGTTGACTACTCGGGCCGTTCGGTGATCGTGGTCGGTCCCGAACTCAAGCTGCACCAGTGCGGCCTGCCCAAGAAAATGGCGCTGGAACTGTTCAAACCGTTCATCTACTCGCGTCTCGACAAGATGGGTATTGCAACCACCATCAAGCAGGCCAAGAAGCTGGTGGAAAAGGAGCGGCGCGAGGTCTGGGATGTGCTCGATCAGGTGATCCGGGAACACCCGATCCTTTTGAACCGAGCGCCCACGCTGCACCGTCTGGGTATCCAGGCTTTCGAGCCTGTGCTCATCGAAGGCAAGGCGATCCAGCTTCATCCGCTGGTGTGCGCGGCGTTCAATGCCGACTTCGATGGCGACCAGATGGCGGTTCACGTTCCGCTTTCTCTGGAGGCCCAGCTTGAAGCGCGCGTGCTGATGATGTCGACCAACAACATCCTCAGCCCGCAGAACGGCAAGCCGATCATCGTGCCGTCGCAGGACATTGTGCTTGGTATCTACTATCTGACCATGGAGCGGGTCGGTGAACCGGGTGAGGGCATGGCCTTTGCTGATATGGCGGAGATTCGCCAGGCGCTCGACAACGGCGTGGTGACCCTGCACTCCAAGATTCACGCCCGGTGGGAGTCGGTGGACGCCGAGGGCAACCGTGTCGTCCGGCGGGTGGAGACCACACCGGGACGGATGATTCTGGCCGAGCTTCTGCCGAAGAATCCGGGGATTTCCATTGACCTTGTGAATCGCCTGTTGACCAAGCGGGAGATCGCCGAGGTCATTGATACGGTCTACCGGAACTGCGGTCAGAAGGAGACCGTCCTGTTCTGTGACGGGATCATGGCCCTGGGCTTCCATGAAGCCTGCAAATCCGGCGTATCCATCGGCAAGGACGATCTGGTCGTGCCGGAAGCCAAGGAAAAGCTGGTTCAGGAAACCAACGATCTGGTCAAGGAATACGAGCAGCAGTACATCGACGGTCTGATCACCCAGGGTGAGAAATACAACAAGGTGGTTGACGCCTGGGCGCAGTGCACCGACCGGGTTGCCGACGAAATGATGAAGGTGATCTCCAATGTCGGCGTTGACCCTGAAACCGGCAAGTCGCGGCCCATCAACTCGATCTACATGATGGCCCACTCCGGGGCGCGTGGCTCTGCGGCCCAGATGCGCCAGCTTGCCGGGATGCGTGGCCTGATGGCAAAGCCCTCCGGCGAGATCATCGAGACCCCGATTATCTCGAACTTCAAGGAAGGCCTGACCGTGCTCGAGTACTTCAACTCGACCCACGGCGCCCGCAAGGGGCTGGCCGACACGGCCCTCAAAACCGCCAACTCCGGTTATCTGACCCGGCGACTCGTGGACGTGAGCCAGGATTGCGTGGTGGTCGAAGGTGACTGTGGCACCCAAAACGGTATCACCGTTTCCGAAGTGGTCGAGGGTGGTGATGTGATCGTCAGCCTGAGCGAGCGTATTCTGGGCCGCACGACCGCCCAGGATATTGAGGATCCGGTATCCGGCAAATTGATTGTCGAGGCCGGGACGCTGTTGAACGAGGCCGAGACCGAGGCCATCGAGGAGGCCGGCGTCTCGTCGATCAAGGTGCGCTCGGTCCTGACCTGCGAATCGAAAGGGGGCGTTTGTGCCAAGTGCTATGGCCGAGACCTGGCGCGCGGTACGCCGGTCAACATCGGCGAGGCAATCGGTGTTATTGCGGCCCAGTCGATCGGTGAGCCGGGTACCCAGCTTACCATGCGTACCTTCCACATCGGCGGAACCGCGCAGGTGACCGAACAATCGTCCTATGAGGCCAACGCTGACGGTACCGTGAAGATCATCCACCGCAATGTGGTGGAAGACTCCAAGGGCCGCAAGATCGTTATGAGCCGCAACATGGAAGTGGTTGTGGTGGACGATGAAGGCCGGGAGCGGGGGTCCCACAAGGTCGCCTACGGCTCGCACCTGCTGAAAGACGACGGGGAAAAGGTCAAGCGCGGCGAAAAACTGGTGGAATGGGATCCCTACACGATTCCGATCATCACCGAAAAGAGCGGGATCGCCCACTATGTGGATCTTGTCGAAGGTGTCTCCATGAGCGAGACGGTCGACGAGACCACGGGCATTGCTTCGAAGCGGGTGATCGACTGGCGGTCCCAGCCCAAGGGCTCTGACCTTCGTCCCCGCATTACGCTCAGGGACGAGAACGGCGAGGTGGTGACTCTGGCCAACGGCCTCGAGGCCCGCTACTTCCTGTCGGTGGATGCGATCCTGTCGGTCGGTGACGGCGACTCGGTCCACGCCGGTGACGTGATCGCTCGTATTCCGCGCGAAGCGGCCAAGACCCGGGACATCACCGGTGGTCTGCCGCGGGTGGCCGAACTGTTCGAAGCGCGCCGGCCCAAGGATCACGCCATCATCGCCGAAGTCGATGGAGTGGTCGAATTCGGGCGCGACTACAAGAACAAGCGCCGGATCATCATCAAACCGAAGGAAGAGGGCAAGGAGCCGGTCGAGTATCTCATTCCCAAGGGCAAGCACATCAGCGTTCAGGAAGGCGACTTTATCGAGCGCGGTGAATACATCATGGATGGCCACCCGGCGCCCCATGACATTCTGGCGACACTGGGGGTCGAGGCGCTTGCCAATTATCTGGTCAACGAGATCCAGGAGGTCTATCGCCTCCAGGGTGTGAAAATCAACGACAAGCACATCGAGGTGATCGTGCGCCAGATGTTACAGAAAGTGGAGATCGAATCGCCTGGCGAAACCACCTTCCTGGTTGGCGAACAGGTGGATCGCGAAGAGTTCGAGGAGGTCAATGCGAAAGCCGAGGCCAAGGGCAAGCTGCCGGCGGTCGGTCGGCCTGTGTTGCTTGGCATTACCAAGGCTTCGCTCCAGACCCGTTCGTTCATTTCGGCGGCATCGTTCCAGGAGACGACCCGCGTGCTCACCGAAGCCGCCGTGGCGGGCAAGGTGGACCGACTGGTTGGCCTCAAGGAGAACGTCATCGTCGGCCGTCTGATCCCGGCCGGTACGGGCACCACCATGAAAGCGTTCCGGCAGATCGCCAGGGAACGTGATCGCGAGCTTCTGGCCAGCGAGCAAAGCGCCGAACAGACCGGTGCGGACGGGGTTGTGGCGCCGACTGAATCGTCTGAAGCAGAGCAGCCCACGGAAGGCTCTGCCAGCTAGGCTTCGCAAATCCTGGGGGATGGCGACGGGCCGGGGCGGACCCCCGGCCCGTTTTTGACTGGTGCGACAGGGTCGTCTGCAAGGCGCGGACCGGTCAAAAAACCTCGGAATTATTGCTTGACTGAAAAATTCGCCGTCACTAGTATGCGCGCAATCTTCGGGGGCAGGTGGTAGGCTTTACGGCCTAAACGCTGCCCCGCGAACTTTAGGCACGACAGTACATATTGGTTTTTGCCAGACCGTCATGGCGGTGGCGCCCTATTGTGGCACCCCCGCATGTTTGTTTTTTCGAAAGAACGGGCGGTCTTGTCCTGTCTTGTCGTCAAATCGAGGACCGAGAGTGAATGCCGACGATTAACCAGCTCATCCGCAAGCCGCGCAAGAAGCCGGTGGTGCGTAACAAGGTTCCGGCGCTTCAGGCGAATCCGCAGAAGCGTGGCGTGTGCACCCGAGTCTACACGACGACACCGAAGAAGCCGAACTCGGCGCTTCGCAAGGTTGCGCGTGTGCGTCTGACCAATGGATATGAGGTCACCGCCTACATTCCTGGTGAGGGCCATAACCTGCAGGAGCACTCGGTGGTGTTGATCCGGGGTGGTCGTGTGAAGGACTTGCCGGGGGTGCGGTATCACATCCTGCGCGGTGTGCTGGATACTCAGGGCGTTGGCGATCGGCGCCAGCGGCGGTCCAAGTACGGCGCCAAGCGGCCGAAGTAAGCGCGAGAGGGACACTCAGATATGTCGCGTCGTCACAGAGCTGAAAAACGCAAGATTTTGCCTGATCCCAAGTTCGGGGATGAGGTGCTGACCAAGTTCATGAATTGCCTCATGGTCGATGGCAAGAAGTCGGTGGCCGAGCGTATCGTCTATGGTGCGCTTGACATGATCGAGGGCAAGACCAGGCAGGACCCGGTATCCGTGTTTCATGAGGCTCTGAATAATGTGAAGCCGGCCATTGAGGTTCGCTCTCGCCGGGTTGGGGGTGCGACCTATCAGGTGCCGGTCGAGGTGCGCGCCGACCGCGCCCAGGCGCTGGCCATTCGCTGGCTTATCGATATGGCGCGCAAGCGCAACGAAAACACGATGACCGAACGGTTGTCGGCCGAGCTGCTCGACGCGGCGAACAATCGTGGATCGGCGATCAAGAAACGGGAAGACACGCACCGGATGGCGGAGGCTAACAAAGCCTTCTCGCATTATCGCTGGTAAGGCTTGAGAGGCAGGAACGGCAGTCATGGCACGCACAACTCCGCTCGAACGGTATCGCAACATCGGCATCATGGCGCATATTGATGCCGGCAAGACGACCACGACCGAGCGTATTCTTTATTATACCGGGCGCAGCCACAAGATTGGCGAGGTTCATGAGGGCGCAGCCACCATGGACTGGATGGAGCAGGAGCAGGAGCGCGGTATCACCATTACGTCTGCTGCGACCACCTGTTTCTGGCGGGATCACCGGATCAACATCATTGATACGCCGGGGCACGTGGATTTCACCATTGAGGTGGAGCGCAGCCTGCGTGTCCTCGACGGTGCCGTTGCGGTGTTCGACAGTGTGGCCGGTGTGGAGCCCCAGTCGGAAACGGTGTGGCGGCAGGCCGATAAATATCGTGTGCCGCGCATGTGCTTTGTCAACAAGATGGATCGCATGGGGGCCAATTTTGGCCGGTGCGTCGAGATGATAAAAAGTCGCCTCGGGGCGACTCCGCTGGTCATTCAGCTTCCGATCGGGGCTGAAGCGGAATTCGTTGGTGTTGTCGATCTGATCAAGACCAAGGCGATCATCTGGAAAGACGAAAGCCTGGGCGCTGAGTTCGAGTATGTGGACATTCCCGCCGAGCTCGCCGACGAGGCGGAAGTGGCGCGCACCGAAATGATCGAGCTGGCCGTGGAGCAGGACGAAGCGGCCATGGAATCGTACCTCGAAGGCGAGGAAATCAGCGAAGAGGTGCTGAAGGCGTGCATCCGCAAGGGGACGCTGTCGGGGGCCTTTGTGCCGGTGCTGACCGGTTCGGCGTTCAAGAACAAGGGCGTGCAGCCGCTGCTCGACGCGGTGGTCGACTTTATGCCGGCGCCACCGGATGTGGGGAACGTCAAGGGCGTGGACATGAACGACCCCGAGGTGAAGATCGAGCGGGCCCCCAGCGACGACGAGCCCTTCTCCGCCCTTGCGTTCAAGGTGATGTCCGACCCGTTCGTTGGTTCGCTGACCTTCGTGCGGATTTATTCGGGTGTTCTGGAATCGGGTACCCAGGTGCTCAATTCCGTGAAGGGCAAGCGCGAAAAGGTTGGTCGCATGTTGCAGATGCACGCCAACCACCGTGAGGATATCAAGGAAGCGCGGGCCGGTGACATCGTGGCCCTGTGCGGCCTCAAGGAGACCACCACTGGCGACACGCTGTGCGTGCCGACCAAGCCGGTCGTTCTGGAGCGCATGGAGTTTCCGGATCCGGTGATCGAAGTGGCTGTCGAGCCCAAGACCAAGGCCGACCAGGAAAAGATGGGTATCGCGCTCAACCGTCTGGCTCAGGAAGATCCGAGCTTCCGGGTGTCCACGGACCATGAAAGTGGCCAGACCATCATCAAGGGTATGGGCGAGTTGCACCTCGACATCATCGTCGATCGTATGCGCCGCGAGTTCAAGGTCGAGGCCAACGTCGGTGCGCCGCAGGTGGCCTACCGCGAGACCATTGCGCGCGAAGTCGAGGTGGATTACACCCACAAAAAACAGACCGGTGGTTCCGGCCAGTTCGGTCGTGCCAAGATTGTGGTGACGCCGGGCGAGCGCGGGTCGGGCATCCAGTTCATCAACGAGATCAAGGGCGGCAACATTCCGACCGAATATATTCCCAGCGTGGAAAAGGGTATTCGGGATGTGGCGGAATCCGGCGCGCTGGTGGGCTTCCCGATTATCGACTTCGCGGTGCGTCTGGTGGATGGCGCGTACCACGATGTGGACTCGAGCGCCATGGCGTTCGAGATTACCGGTCGCGGCGCCATGCGGGAAGCCGCTGCCAAGGCGGGCATCAAGCTTCTGGAGCCGATCATGAAGGTCGAGGTGGTCACGCCCGAGGAATTCATGGGCGATGTGATCGGCGACCTGAACAGCCGGCGCGGCCAGATTATCGGGACCGAGGCGCGGGGCAACGCCACCGTGATCAATGCGATGGTCCCGCTTGCCAATATGTTTGGGTATGTGAACGAGCTGCGCTCCATGAGCCAGGGCCGGGCCCAGTACACCATGCAGTTCGATCACTATGATGAAGTGCCGCAGCAGGTGGCTGACGAGATCAAGGCCAAGTTCGCCTGAGTGAATGTGAGAGGAACAACGGGTCGCCCTCGGGCGGCTCTCTGAGTAGCCGAAAGGAAGAAGAAAATGGCGAAAGAGAAGTTTGAGCGGTCTAAGCCGCATGTGAACATTGGGACGATTGGTCACGTTGACCACGGGAAGACGACGCTGACGGCGGCGATTACG
>RFJA01000174.1 GCA_003695065.1 Alphaproteobacteria bacterium | reverse complement strand
GTTATGGGCTCAGCCCTCGCTGAATCGGTATCCGACACCGTAGAGGGTCTCTATGCTTTTGAAATTTTCGTCGACAGCACGGAACTTCTTGCGCAACCGTTTGATGTGGCTGTCGATGGTGCGATCATCGACATAAACATCGTCGCTGTAGGCCATATCCATCAATTGGTCGCGGCTCTTCACGTGACCCGGGCGGGCCGCCAGCGCCTGCAGAATGAGGAACTCGGTCACCGTCAGGTTGATCTCCTGGCCATCCCACTGACAGCTATGGCGAACCGGATCGAGGCGCAGACGGCCACGCACCATGATCTCATTGTCTTCGCCGGACGACTCAGCGGCGCGCGACGCCTCGCTGCGGCGCAATACGGTGCGTACCCGTTCAATCAGCAGGCGCTGCGAGAACGGCTTGGTGATATAGTCGTCCGCGCCCATCTTGAGACCGAGCACCTCGTCGATTTCATCATCCTTTGACGTCAGAAAAATCACCGGAAACGACTGATTCTGGCGGAGCCGTCGCAACAGCTCCATACCATCCATGCGCGGCATCTTGATGTCGAAGATGCCAAGATCCACCGGGGTGCGCGAAAGGGCCTCCAGCGCACTCGCTCCGTCGGTGTATTTTTCAACGTCAAAACCTTCTGCCTCAAGCGCAATGGCGACCGAGGTCAGGATGTTCTGGTCATCGTCCACGAGGGCAATTTTCGACATGGAATCCGGCTCTTGAGCTGAACAGTTCGCGCCATCGGGGGCACCGCGCCCGCCGATGACTTTTCATGACTATCGTGCCAATGACTATAGTGTCTGTACACCGAAGTGCAACGCAGACGCGCGGCCTGAGTCGGGTCTGTCGAGTCGCTCACCAGGGCCATTGGCCAATGCGCCACCACTCGGGCCGGTCGGGCCGGCACCCTTCAGGCGTGGTGCCACCTCACCCACCACGCTGTCCGGAACGTCAGAAAAAAAATCGTTTTATTGAAACGGGTTATCCGTTCTGCGGCACGATATTGATGGCCCGCATGAAGGATGCCGGGGCGGTGTGGAGGCTGAGCCCGGCACCGCACCAGCTTTTTGTCGGGCGAAACCCTGTGGACAAACGATCGTCTGGCTTATAGTGATACTGGCCGTCAAGCCACACTGAGGGGGGAAGGCGGAGCGCTTCCCGGCACCAATGCAGAGGATTGAAGGACGTGACTAATTTCGGCCCGACCGTCAGCCGATACGGCATCGAAAACCAGGGTGTGAAAAACCCCCGCAATGTCTACTGGAACCTGGGCACCGAGGCCCTCTATGAGCAGACCCTGAGCCGCGGACTTGGCACGATGGCCAAAGGGGGCGCGCTGGTGGTCAGCACGGGGAGCCATACCGGACGGTCGGCCAATGACAAGTTCATCGTCAAGGAAAGCTCCAGCGAAAAGAACATCTGGTGGGGCGATATCAACCGGCCGATCAGCGAACGGCATTTTGACGGCCTGCGCCACAAGATCCTTGCCTACTTCCAGGGCAAGGATCTTTTCGTTCAGGACCTGTGGGGCGGCGCCGAACCGGCCTATCGCCTGCCGGTGCGGATCATCAGCGAAAGTCCCTGGCACAGCCTGTTCATCCGCCATTTGCTGATTCGCCCCGATCCGTCGGCGCTGGCCGATTTCGATCCCGCCTTCACCATTCTCCACGCGCCCAACTTCAAGGCCGACCCGGCCGAGGATGGCACCAACTCGGAGACGGTGATCGCGGTCGACTTCAACAAAAAGGTGGTGCTGATTGCAGGCACCTCCTACGCCGGTGAGATCAAGAAATCGGTGTTCACCATCCTCAACTACATTCTGCCGGAAAAGGGCGTGATGCCGATGCACTGTTCGGCCAATGTGGGCAAGGACGGCGATACCGCCATCTTCTTCGGGTTGTCGGGTACCGGCAAGACCACCCTGTCGGCGGATCCCAATCGCACCCTGATCGGAGACGATGAACACGGTTGGAGCGATGACGCCGTGTTCAACTTCGAAGGCGGTTGTTACGCCAAGATGATCCGGCTGTCGGCAGAAGCCGAACCGGAGATTTTTGCCACCACACGCCGCTTCGGCACCATTCTCGAAAATGTGGTGATTGATCCCGATACCCGGGAGCTCGATCTCGACGACAACCGCTTTACGGAAAACACTCGCGGCGCCTATCCCATCGACTTCATCCCCAATACGTCCGAAACGGGAATTGGCAAGCCGCCGCGCAACATCATCATGCTGACCGCCGACGCCTTTGGCGTGTTGCCGCCCATCGCGAAGCTTACCCCGGAACAGGCCATGTATCACTTCCTGTCCGGCTATACCGCCAAGGTGGCGGGCACGGAAAAGGGGCTGGGCAAGGAGCCTCAGGCGACCTTCTCCACCTGTTTCGGTGCGCCGTTCATGCCGCGCCATCCTTCGGTTTACGGCAATCTGCTGCGTCGTAAAATCGCCGAGCACAACGTCACCTGCTGGCTGGTCAACACAGGCTGGACCGGGGGCGTCTATGGCGTCGGCCGGCGGATGCCCATCGCCCACACCCGGGCGCTCCTCAGTGCGGCGCTCGATGGCACCCTGAGCAACTGCGCCACCCGAACTGATGACAATTTCGGTTTCGAGGTCCCGCTGAGCTGTCCGGGTGTACCGGACGAAATTCTCAACCCGAGGAGCACTTGGGATAATCCGGAAGCCTATGACAAGAAGGCCCAGGAACTGGTGCAGCGGTTCATCGACAACTTCGCACAGTTCGAAGACCATGTGGATGACGCGGTGCGCGCAGCGGCACCGACCGCCGCCTGACGGGGCGGAACACCGGGATATGATGGCCCCGGGGCACAGCCCCGGGGCCTTGG
>RFJA01000173.1 GCA_003695065.1 Alphaproteobacteria bacterium | reverse complement strand
GGCTCTTGACAGTGCCGAGCCGGCCCGGGGAATTCTCCGCGTCACCCGTCATCCTGTCATGTGGGGCTTCGTGCTGTGGGGAGTGGCGCACCTTCTCAACAATGGCGACCTGAAATCGGTGATTTTTTTCGGCACCTTCACAGTGTTGGCGTTGGCTGGCACACGCCTGATTGACGCCAAGCGGGCCAGAACCCATGGCGAGCTGTGGGCCGCCTATGTGGCCAAGACGTCCAACTTGCCGTTTCAGGCGATCATCGAGGGGCGCAATCGCTTTGTATTTGCCGAGATCGGGATCTGGCGGACGCTCGCGGCGGTTCTGGTGTTTGGCGCTTTGTTGGCTGGCCACGAGGCACTGTTCGGCGTGTCGCCGGCCCCCTGACCGATCGTTTTTGTGTCAAGTGGTTCGGATAATCGGGCATGGACATTTTCTTCATTCACGCACTGGTGACCCTGTTCGTGGTCATCGACCCGGTCGGCCTTTTACCCATTTTTGGGGTCCTTACCGCCGAGGGTGACGATTCCTATCGTCGGAGAATGGCGATTCGGGCGGTCGTGATTGCATCGATTGTCCTGGTGCTGTTTGCCTTTGGCGGGGCCGATCTGCTCGGGATCTTCGGGATTACCATGCCGGCTTTCCGGATCGCGGGCGGCATTCTGCTGTTTGTGACCGCTTTCGAGATGCTGTTCGAGTTTCGCACCAAGCGGCGCAGCGGACACGCCAGAGATACCGCCGAGGACCACCATCCGCCTGAGGATGTCTCGGCTTTCCCGCTGGCGATCCCATTCATGGCTGGTCCCGGGTCGATCACCTCGATGATTCTGCTGATGGGGGTTGCGGGCGAGAATACCGCGAAGCTCGGCCTTTTGTTTGGCGCGCTCGGCGCGGTCATGGCGTTTAGCCTCGCCTTGTTCCTGGCCAGCAACTGGGTGATGCGGATCCTGGGCGAGACGGTGACAACCGTCGTCACCCGCATGCTCGGCCTTGTGCTGGCGGCGCTCGCGGTTCAGTACGTCATCGATGGAATCAGGGACGTGGTCACTGTCACCTGAATATCAGAGCCCACGAAACTGTTTCAGGCTGTCAATGAGTTTCCTGTTTTCGTGCTCCCGGCCAACCGTGATCCGCAGGCATTGTGGCAGGCCATAGCCGGCCACAGGGCGGACGATGATGCCGTCGCGGCGCAAATGCGCATCGGCAGCCTTTGCCTCCTCCGCGCCGCCCCGGAAATGCGCCAGCGCGAAATTGGCAACACTGGGTGTGACCTTGATGTCAAGCGCCTCCAGCTCGGCGGTTAGCCACGGCAGCCACGCATCATTGTGGGCCTTGGCCCGGGCCAGGTGGTCGCGGTCGCCAAGGGCGGCAATGGCGGAAACCTGGCCCAGCGTGGTGACCGCGAAGCTGTAACGAATCCGGCGGATCACATCGACGACCGGGGGCGGACAGTAGGTCCATCCAACCCGAAGGGCGGCCAGCCCATAGGCTTTGGAAAAGGTGCGCGTGACCACCACATTGTTGTCGCTGTTCTCCACCAGGGGCATGGCCGACTCGTAGTCGGGCCGGTCCACATATTCGGCATAGGCTTCGTCCACAACCATCAATACCTCGCGGGGCAGATTTTCCCGCAGACGGCGAATGTCCACCGCGGGCAGATAGGTCCCGGTGGGGTTGTTGGGATTGGCGAGGAAAACAATCCGCGTGCGCGCCGTCACATGATTGAGGATGACGTCGATATCGGTGTGGTCAACCGCCTGGGGGGCTTCCACCGGCGTTGCGCCCGCGCTTTTCGCCGCCAGCGCGTAGACCAGGAACCCGTATCGGGGGTAGAGCACTTCGTCACCCGGTCCCGCGTAGGCGCGCACCAGAAGGTGCAGCATCTGCTCCGACCCGGCGGTGCAGACGATGTTGTCCGGCTTGATGTCGTGGCGCGCTGCGATCGCTTGGCGCAGCGCCGTGGCGTCGCCATCCGGATAAAGGTGAAGCCGGTCCATCTGGGCTGCAATGGCATCCCGAACCTTGGGGCTTGGCCCCAGCGGCGATTCATTGGACGCCAGCTTGATCGGCTCGACGAAACCGGGAATCCTGGACTCACCCGGCTTGTACGGCGTGATGTCCAGAATGGCTGGACGCGGATACAACGCGTTCATGGTATCCCTCGCTCTCGCTTCTGAGTTTGCGGAAAGAAATAATACAAGAAGGGCGCAAATTATGCACCCTTCTTGGCGTATATTAATAAAGAACGCAAGCGTCTTCCCAATAAAGCGAGGAATTGGGGAAAATCTTACTTTGGTGGGGTATATTCGACCACCTTCTGGTCAATCGTTCCAAAGATGGATTGGCCATTGTCGTCCAGCATCTCGATCCGGACCCGGTCGCCGAACCGCATGAACGGGGTGGTCGGTTTCCCATTGGCGATGGTTTCCAGCATCCGGACTTCGGCCAGGCAACAGGACCCTTTGGACCGGTCGAGGTTTGAAATGGTTCCCGATCCGATGATGGTGCCGGCGCCCAACGGCCGTGTCTTGGCGGCGTGGGCGATGAGCTGCGGGAAATTGAAGGTCATGTCGACGCCGGCGTTGGGTTCGCCCATCAGCTTGTCGTTCAGGGTCACCCGCAACGGCAGATGCACCTTGCCGTCTTTCCACGCTTCGCCCAGTTCATCCGGTGTGATGGCGACCGGGGAGAAGGCGCTTGAAGGCTTGGACTGGAAGAAACCGAACCCCTTGGCCAGTTCGGCCGGAATCAGGTTTCTCAGTGACACATCGTTGACCAGCATGAGAAGCTTGATGTGCGCCGCCGCGCCTTCGGAGCTGATTCCCATGGGGACGTCATCGGTGATGACCGCGACCTCGGCTTCCATGTCGATGCCCCAATCCTCGCTTTCCATGGGGATGTCGTCGTGCGGGCCAAGAAAGCTGTCGGAGCCGCCCTGATACATCAGGGGGTCGGTCCAGAAGCTTTCAGGCATTTCGGCGCCGCGGGCCTTGCGGACCAGTTCCACATGGTTGACATAGGCCGAACCGTCGGCCCATTGATAGGCCCGCGGCAGCGGGGAGGCACAGGCCGCTTCGTCGAACGTGAAGGATTCGAGACCATCCTGTTCAAGCCGCTCGGCGGCTTCCCGCAAGCGGGGCTCCATAGTCTCCCAGTCATCGAGCGCCGCCTGAAGGGTCGGTGCAATATCGGGAACCAGGGCGGCTTTCGACAGGTCCTTGCTGACGACGGCCAGTCGGCCGTCACGCCCGCCTTTGAGCGATGCGAGTTTCATGTGATTATCCTCTTGCTTTCGTTCCGTGCACTGACAATAGGGAAGGGAAGGAAGGCGGATCAAGCCGCCTTCCAGGAATTCACATAATCCTTCCACTCGATGGCTTCGGCCTCGGGGTCAACGTCGACGGGGCGGCGGGTATCAACCATCACCGCGACTTCGTCGGTTTCCTTGCGCTCGAACTTGGCGCCTTTCTCGAACGCCTTGGGGTGCGGGCCGTGGGTAAAGCCGGCCGGGTGGAAGGTGGTCATGCCGGGATGAATGTTGTCACGGCTAAAGAATTCCCCCCGGTGATAGAAGATGAACTCATCATAGTCATCGTTGTTGTGATAGAAGGGCACTTTCAACGCACCCGGGTCGGACTCGATAGGCCGCGGGCAGAAGGTGCACACCACAAAGCCGGCGGCCATGAAGGTGGTATGCGCCGATGGCGGCAGATGGTAGCGATGGCTCATCAGCGGCCGAATATCGCGCCAGTTGAGCCGGACCGCCGACAGGTCGCCCTTCCAGCCGACGGCATCCAGCGGATTGAACGGATAGGTGATGGTGCTGAGCTGATCGCGGCGCTTGACCACCACGCGCCAGCGGTCTTCGGTCTGTTGGGCCCTGAACTTGTCGTCCATGACAGGCGTGTCGAGAATCGCCGGATCGAAGACCGCGTGGGGACCGAGCATGCCCTTGTCGGGCAACACGTAGCCAGATCCTGTGGCTTCGATCATCAACAGGTGGGTTTCGGCGCTTGGTTCCAGCCGCCACATGGTCCCGCGCGGCAGGACAATATAGTCACCATCGCGGTATTCCAGATGGCCGAAGTCACAGTACAGGTCACCCGCGCCCTCATGCACGAACAGCAGCTGGTCGCCGTCAGCGTTGCGTACCAGATGGTCCATGTCTTTCGTGCACTTCCAGAACCGGATCTTGCAGTCGCTGTTCCTGAGGAGCGTCTTGGCGTCCCACGGGCTGGTGCCGCTGTAGTTCCACTTGGTGGTATCGAAAGCGCGGGGTTGCAGCGGGCCTTCGAAGGACTCCCAGCCGGTGGGTGGATGGGTATGGTAGAAGTGGGTGGCAGGGCCGAAAAAGCCCTCCTTTCCCATCTCCCGCTCATAGGTTCCCTCGGGGAAGTCGGCGTGGGCCTGGCGGGACGCCCTGCCCTCGACCTTGGGGAACGAAATCCATTGTTTCATGAGGTGGCTCTCCTTTGAGATTGGAGTTGGTCCGGCGTGCGGTTACTCCGCCTTGATGACGCCGCGCCGGATCTGGTCGCGTTCCATCGATTCGAACAGCGCGCGGAAATTGCCTTCACCGAACCCTTCATCGGCTTTGCGCTGAATGATCTCTATAAAGATAGGCCCGATCATGCATTCGGTGAAGATCTGCAGCAGCAGCTTTTTCCCGCCAGCGCCAGTGGAGCCGTCGAGCAGGATGCCGCGCTTTCGCAGCTCCTCGACCGGTTCGCCATGGCCCGGCAGCCGCTCTTCCAGCATTTCGTAATAGGTGTCCGGCGGCGGGCTCATGAACGGCGTACCGGCTTCCTTGAGGGCGTCCCAGGTCTTGAAAATATTGTCGGTATGAAGCGCGATGTGCTGAATGCCTTCGCCATTGTAGCGCATCAGGAATTCTTCAATCTGGCCAGTGCCCTGCGAGGCTTCCTCGTTCAACGGAATGCGAATCTTGCCGTCGGGCGCGGTCATGGCGCGGGAATACAGACCAGTATATTCGCCCTTGATGTCAAAATGGCGGATTTCCCGGAAGTTGAAGAGCTTTTCGTAAAATTCGGCCCAATAGTTCATACGGCCCCGATAGACGTTGTGGGTCAGGTGATCGATCTCGGTCAGTCCGCATCCCTCGGGGTGGCGCGGTGTGTCGGGCAGATACTCGAAGTCGATGTCGTAGATGCTGGAGCCGTCCTCATAACGGTCGATCAGATACAGCGCAGCGCCGCCGACTCCTTTGATGGCCGGTAGTTTCAGTTCCATCGGGCCGGTGGGAATGTCGATGGGCTGGGCGCCAAGCTCGAGGGCGCGGCGGTAGGCGCGGTGCGAATCCTTCACCCGGAAAGCAAGGCCACAGGCGCTCGGGCCGTGTTCCTCGGCGAAATAGAAGGCGGGGCTTTTTGGCTCTGCATTGACGATGAAATTGATCCCGCCCTGACGATAGAGCGTGACGTCCTTGGAGCGGTGACGCGCCACCGGCTGGAATCCCAGGGTGCGAAAAGTCTTGTCCAGCTCCATCGGATCGGGCGCCGCGAACTCGACAAACTCGAACCCGTCGGTTCCCATCGGATTTTCAAACAAATCGGTCATGGCCATCTCTCCTGGAATTTGGAATTATGAAACGGGCGCTGCCCGGGGCACGCCTTCGATCTGACGATCCAATTTGACTAATGGTTACGTTTGAAATTATATTAGTTTCTAATGTAACTAATTGCAACAGTTTTTTCGGGATATGTGGAAAAGGTGGCATGGCAGAAACCGGACCAATCCTGATTCTCGAGGATTTTCTACCCTACCGGCTCTCGGTGCTGTCCAACACGGTCAGTCGCGGCATCGCCAGCATTTATGCGGAACGTTTCAACCTGAGCATTCCGGCTTGGCGGGTGATGGCCATTCTGGGCCGGTTTTCCGGGTTGTCGGCGGGTGAGGTGGCGGAACGCACCGCCATGGACAAGGTGGCCGTGAGCCGGGCGGTGGCCCATCTCATCAAGGAGGGATTGCTGACCCGCGATTTCGCCGACGATGATCGCCGTCGGTCGGTTCTGGCTCTGACCGAAAAGGGCTGGTCGGTTTATCGCGAGGTGGTGCCGTTGGCGCTGGAGGTGGAGAAGGATTTGCTCGCTTCCTTGACGCTTGAGGAGCAGGAGACCCTCAGCCAGTTGATGGGCAAACTTCTGGATCGGGCGCTGGACATGGAAAAAACGGACAAATCGCCGCGCCGCAAGGCTTATGGTGCCGTGGTCTGATGGTCGCGTGGCGTCTCCAGGGTGGACACGGTCCAGGTTATGATATCCGTCATGGCGCGCTGGGCTGCCCGATCGAACGCGGCGACGATGTCCGTCATGCGATCCGAACCTGCCGGTTCTTCCACATCGATGCGGGTGCTGCCCAGAAGGTTGAGCGGACGGGCGCCAAACAGCTTGGCGTGGATGGTAACCCGCACGGTCGGCGCGGCGCTTTCCTGGTAGTCCGCGTTGAAGGCGCGCAGCGCAGTATGCAGCCGATAGTCGGCGGCAAGGGTCATTGATGGAGGCCCCACGTCACGGAACGCGCCGCTTTCCTCGAACGCCGTGATCAGCAGGGTCTGAAACATCCGCGGCGCGCGATCGACCCATTTGGCGCCGGCATAATAACGTAATTCGCGGGCTTCCGGCATCAGGGCTATGCCTTTGCTGTCGTAGGCGGCCGAGGTTTCGGGTTCCTCAATCATGAGTGTGGCGTCGGGAAAGGCCGTGGCCAGCGCGATGGGGCGTGCCGGTGACAGTGTGTAAAGGCTGGCCGGATCGCCGCCCCCTGGCAATTCGACCAGTGGGCCACAGGCCGACAGGGCAATCATGGCCAGCGTTACGACAGAGAGGCGAACGAAACCGTGCCATGTCATTGCGCCTGATACTCCGGTTGTCTGCTCTCGAAAAGGAACTCACCGGGGTTGCGTTCGATCCGCTCGGCAATCCGGGCGAGGGCTGCCGCCAGCCGTCGGGTTTCTGACACCATGGTGGCGATCTGGGGCAGCGTATTGTTGGTGAACGCGTTGACCGGTTCTCGTGCTTCGATGACCATGCCGTCCAGATTTCTGGCCAGGCCTTCGATGGCGTTGGCGGTCTCGCTGATATCCGTCAGGGCCTGGCGAAACTCATTGTCAACTGCGCCCTCCATGGCTCTGGATAGGCTGTTCAGCGAGGCGGCGAGCCTGCGATAGTCCACGAGCGCCTCGTTAAGATTGGTGACAATGTGCCTGATGTCCTCCTGCTGTCCGGCGACACTTCCGGTCACCGTGCTGACATCGCGCAGGATCTGGGTGACATAGTCGCGGTTTTCCTGGCTCAACAGTTCCCGAATCTGGCTTAGCGTCAACGACGCTTCGGCAATCAGGGTCGGCACGTCCGTGAACAGCTCCGCCAGCGCGGACGGGCGCGACGGGATAACAGCGCGCTCCTCTCCCGGCTTTGGCCTGAGCGGCTTCGCATCGGGCGAGCCGCCCTCGATCAGGATGTAGGCAACGCCGGTGAACCCCTGGGACTCGAGCGACGCCACCGCATCTTCGCGCACCGGTGTGGTGCTGTCCACGCTGACAGTGACCTTGACCCGGTTGGGCTGGTCGGGGTCGATCCTGATGGCTTTCACCTGGCCCACGGCCACGCCATGGTACCGGACAATGCCGCCGACACCCAGCCCGGCCACCGATTCCTGAAAATAGATGTCGTATTCGGTTTCTTCCCGGTCGATGTCGACCTTGACGATCCACATGATGAAGCCAAGCATGGCGACAAAGACCAGAAGGACAAAGCTGCCGATCAGAACGTAGTGCGCTTTGGTCTCCATATCCGCCCGTGCCCCGCTTTTTCGTTTCTAACGCCCCTGTTCGACCGACGCTCGGGCCGCGCGCGCCCGCGGCCCATGAAAATAATCGCGCACCCAGGGGTGCTCCTGTTGCAGCATATCCTCCATGGTCCCCACGACAATAACATGTTTCTCCGCCAGAACAGCAATCCTGTCGCACACCGCATTCAAGGTGTCGAGATCATGGGTGACCAGGAACACGGTCAACCCCAGGGCATCGCGCAACTGCCTGATCAGCCGGTCGAAGGCAGCGGCGCCGATCGGGTCGAGCCCTGATGTCGGTTCGTCCAGAAACAGGATTTCTGGGTCGAGAGCCAAGGCGCGGGCCAGGCCGGCCCGCTTGCGCATGCCGCCTGAAAGCTCGGCTGGAAATTTGGCACCGGCCTCTGGCGGCAACCCGACCATGGAGATCTTGTAGCTGGCGATTTCGTCCATCAGGGTCTGCGGCAGCTTGAGATGTTCCCGGATCGGGACCTGGACGTTCTGGGCGACGGTGAGTGAGGAAAACAGGGCGCCAAACTGAAACAATACGCCCCAGCGGGTGGCAAGGGTCCGGAATTCGGATTCTTCGAGTTTGCCAATATTCTGGCCAAGCACTTCGATTTCGCCCGCTACCGGGCGGTTCAATCCGATAATGGTGCGCAGCAGCACCGACTTGCCGGACCCCGATCCTCCGACGACCCCCAGGATTTCGCCCTTGCGAACATCAAGGTCGAGTCCGTCATGAACCACATGGCGACCAAACGCGGTTTTCAGCCCGCGCACCCTGATGACATGTTCCATATCGTCGGTCGCCAAACCCTGTCCTCACATTCCGATGGTGGAGAAAAACACCGCAAACATGGCGTCGAGCACGATCACCAGAAAGATCGATTCGACGACCGAGCGGGTGGTGTGTTCGCCAACACTTTCCGCGCCGCCGCGGACCCGCATGCCTTCGAAGCAGCCGGCAATGGCGATGACCGCGGCGAAGAACGGTGCCTTGTACATGCCCACCAGGAAGGTATCGAGGGTGATCGCATCGTTGAGCCGCCGGATGAATGCGCCCGGGGATATGTCCAGTGACAGCCATGCGAAGAGTCCGCCACCCAACAGCGCCACGATATCCGAATAGAAGGTGAGTGCCGGCAGCATGATGATGAGAGCCAGAACACGCGGCAGCACCAGGGTCTCGACGGGATCGATGCCGAGGGTGCGGATGGCGTCCACCTCCTCGTTCAGCATCATGGTTCCGATCTGGGCGGTAAAGGCGCTGCCCGATCGCCCGGCGACCATGATGGCGGTCAGCAGGATGCCGATCTCGCGCAGAATCGAGATTCCCAGCAGGTCGACCACGAAGTACTCGCCACCGAAGCGGCGCAACTGAAACTCACCCTGCTGGGCGATGACCACGCCGATCAGCAGCGACATCAGTCCCACGATAGGCATGGCCTTGAGTCCCACATGCTCCAGATGATGAACAAGGGACGCCCAGCGCATCCGTCTGGGGTTCGCGATCACTCGGGCGAACGCTGCCACAACGAGCCCCGTGTATCCCACCAGATCCATAAGGGACTGGAAAGCCCTGACGGTGCCCCGGCCAAGATCCTCGATCTGGCAGATCAGGGAATGTTCGGCAGGGGGCGAGATCGGGCAGGGGGCATCATGCTGCGCGACCGCTTCGATCAGCGCGCCATATGATTCCCTGACATTGACAAAGCTGACCGAAAATCCGGCATATCTGAGATCGCGTTTCAGACGATAGAGAAGCCACGCACCGGTGGTATCAAGCGCGCTCAGTCCGTCAAGGTCGATCTGCACGGTTTGGTCAGCCGCGGGAGATAGGCGGTTGAGGACCTGTGCCACCGTCGCACTGGTGTCAATGGTCCAGGCGCCGGTTGCCCGGATAACGCAAACCCCTTCGTGCTGCTCGACCTGGATTGGCGCTGCGTCGCTAAGCACCGGCTGTTGCACGAATGCTTCCCCTTGCTGCTCAAGGCTTCCAATGCACCAGACCATACTGGAAACCCGGTTGCGAGGTCACGCAATTTTGCCGACAAGGGGCGCCGGAAACTCGAAGGTTGTCATGCGCCGCCGCCCGCGATAAGGAAAACCTACGCATTGTCCGAACAGCACACCGGAGGATGGTCCAGATGACATCGCCCGTCAGTTATGAACGTAAAGGCTCCATCGCGGTGGTTACCGCCGACAACCCCCCGGTCAATGCGCTGGGGCAGGCGGTCCGGCAGGGGCTGGTCGATGCTGTCGAACGTGCCGCCGGCGACGACGCGGTCAAGGCCGTGGTCATCCGCTGTGCCGGGCGTACCTTCTTCGCCGGCGCCGATATCAGGGAATTTGGCAAGCCGCCCCTCGATCCGCCGTTGCGACGGGTGCACGAGGTCATTACCGAATGTCCGAAGCCGGTGGTGGCGGCGATTCATGGTACGGCTCTTGGCGGCGGGTTCGAGACGGCGCTTGCCTGCCATTACCGGATTGCTGTTCCCTCGGCCAAGGTGGGCACGCCCGAGGTCAATCTCGGTATTCTGCCGGGGGCTGGTGGCACGCAGCGCCTGCCGCGCCTGGTGGGTGTGGAGAACGCGCTGGAACTGGTGGTGTTCGGGCGCCCTGTCGGTGCGAAACAGGCCCTGGCCATGGGGGCCATCGACGAGATCGCGAAGGGAGATCTGGAGGCCGACGCCATTGCCTATGCCGAACGGCTGGTGGCGGAGGGCGCGCCGCTCAGAAAGGTAAGCGATCTGCCCATAGAGAAGACGCCGGAAGTGGAGGCGGCGATCGCCCGCTATCGCGAGCGGATCGCCCGGGAGCGCCGCGGCTTTTTTGCGCCCCAGCGCTGCATCGACGCGGTCGAGGCCGCGGTCACGCTACCCTTTGAGGAGGGTATGGCGCGGGAGCGTGAGCTGTTCAATGAATGCATGGCAAATCCGCAGTCACGGGCCCAGCGGTACGCCTTTTTCGCCGAGCGCGAGGCGGGCAGTGTCCCGGGGATTGGCAAACAGACCCCGATCCGGGAGATCCGGGCGGTTGCGGTCATCGGTGCCGGCACCATGGGCGGAGGCATTGCCATGAATTTCGCCGACATCGGCCTGCCGGTCACGATCGTGGAGGCAAGCGATGAAGCGCTGGAGCGCGGGCTTGGCGTGGTGCGGCGCAACTATGAATCGGCGGCGAGGAAAGCGCGGATCACCGCCGCAGAGGTGGACGCGCGCATGGCGCTGATTACCGGCGTCACCGATTACCAGGCTGTGGCCGATGCCGACCTCATCATCGAGGCGGTTTACGAGGATATGGCCCTGAAGAAGGATATTTTCGGCACGCTCGATGCGGTGGCCAAAGAGGGTGCGATCCTGGCCACCAACACCTCGACCCTGGACGTCGATGAAATCGCGGCCGTCACCGGGCGGCCCGGCGACGTGATCGGTCTGCACTTCTTCTCGCCGGCCAATGTTATGCGGCTCTTGGAGATCGTGCGCGGCGCCAAGACCACTGAGGATGTGATCGCCACCGCCATGAAAATGGCCAAGAAAATCGGCAAGGTGGGCGTGCTTTCCGGTGTTTGCTACGGGTTTATCGGAAACCGGATGCTTGACGTTTATGCCCGGGAAGCGGAGCTGATGTTGCTGGAAGGCGCAACCCCGGCCCGGATCGACAAGGCGCTTTATGATTTCGGGATGGCCATGGGGCCGTTCGCCATGTTCGATCTGGCGGGCGTGGATGTGGCCTGGAAGACCCGGGAATCGCATCGCGACCGTGCGCCCAAGGACCCTTCCTATTATCATATCGGGGACCTGCTGGCGGAGATGGGGCGCCATGGCCAGAAGGTTGGCCGGGGCTATTACAAGTATGAAGAGGGGAGCCGGACTCCAATCCCCGATCCGGAGGTGGAAGCGCTGATCCGGTCGGAGGCGCAGAAACTGGGTATCGAGCAAAGGGAGGTCGATGATACGGAGATTGTGGCGCGCTGCCTTTATCCGATGATCAACGAAGGCGCCAGAATTCTCGAAGAAGGGATAGCGCTCAGACCCGGCGATATTGATACGGTCTGGATCAACGGATACGGGTTCCCGGTTTATCGTGGCGGCCCCATGTTCTACGGTGGTGAAGTGGGACTCGACAAGGTTCTTGCCGCCATCGAGACCTACCGGGAGCGCTATGGCGAGCGGTTCTGGACACCGTCGCCACTGCTCGAAAAGCTGGCCAAGGCTGGCAAGACCTTCGCCCAATGGAAGGATGTGTGAGTGGCGTCGCCGATTTACGACTGGTACCGGCAACGCCTTGGTCAGGAGGTCGAGGTCAGCGACTGGTTCACCGTTACCCAGGACCTGATCGACCGGTTCGCGGATCTGACTGGCGACCACCAGTGGATCCATGTGGATGTGGACCGGGCCCGGGACGAATCGCCCTTCGGGTCCACCATCGCCCACGGTTTCCTGATCGTCTCCCTGGCGACCACGCTGTTTGACCTGATGCCCAGGCATCTGCCCGTCGGGCGGGGGATCAACTACGGCATCGAACACTTGCGGTTTCCGGCCCCGGTGCCCGCCGGCGCGCGTATTCGCGGGCGACGAACGGTGACCGATGTGGGTCGGCTGCCGGAAGGCGGGGCCAGAATCACCAGCCGGATTATCATCGAGGTTGAAGGGTCCGAAAAACCGGCCTGTGCCTTTGAGTCCATCGTCCTGCTGTTTCCCTGAGTGCTGCAAGCGCCGCAGCGAGCCTTTGCCTCCCGAGGAACCGAATAACATTGACATCGGAGCGTTCCGGGTTCAAAGTTAAACGATCGTTTGAAACTATGGTTTCATATCCTGTTGCGCAGCACCGTCGGAAGGGGCCGGACCATGTACTTTGAACTGTCACCGCGTGTCGAAGAGTTGCGCCAGCGGCTTATCGCATTCATGGACACCCACATTTATCCCAACGAGGAACGCCGGCGAAAAGAGATCGCGGCGCAGCCCGACCGGTGGGTTGCGCCACCGATCATTGAAGAACTGAAGGAGAAGGCCAAGGCGCAAGGCTTGTGGAATCTGTTCCTGCCCGACAGCGAGCGAGGCGCCGGACTGACCAACGTGGAATATGCTCATTTGTGCGAGATCATGGGCAGGGTTCACTGGGCGCCGGAAGTCTTCAATTGCAATGCGCCGGACACCGGCAATATGGAAACACTGGAGCGCTACGGCACCGAGGCCCAGAAGAAGGAATGGCTGGAGCCTTTGCTAGAAGGCAAGATCCGCTCCTGTTTCGCGATGACCGAACCCGATGTGGCGTCCTCGGATGCCACCAACATTCGGGCCGAGATTCGCCGCGACGGCGATCACTATGTCATCAACGGGCGTAAATGGTGGACCACCGGGGCGCCGGACAAGCGGTGCAAGATTGCCATCGTGATGGGCAAGACCAATCCGGAGGCCCCGGTCCACAAGCAGCAGTCCATGATTCTGGTGCCGATGGACACGCCGGGGGTGCGCGTGGTGCGTCCGCTCACCGTGTTCGGAGATGATGATGCGCCCCAGGGTCATGCCGAGGTCGTGTTCGAGAATGTTCGCGTTCCGGCCAGCAACATCCTGCTTGGCGAGGGACGCGGCTTCGAGATTGCCCAGGGACGGCTCGGCCCGGGACGAATCCATCACTGCATGCGCAATATCGGCCAGGCCGAACGGGCACTGGAATACATGTGCCGGCGGGTTCGGGAACGGGTGGCTTTCGGCAAGCCTCTGGCCGATCATGGCACGATTCGCGCTGATATCGCCAATTCGCGCATCGAGATCGATCAGGCCCGTCTTCTGGTGCTGCGCGCCGCCCATATGATGGATACAGTCGGCAACAAGGCAGCCCGGGCCGAGATCGCCATGATCAAGGTGGCCGCGCCGAACATGCTTCTACGGGTCATAGATCGTGCTATCCAGGCCCATGGTGCGGCTGGGTTGAGCGAGGATTTTCCGCTGGCCCGCATGTATGCCGACGCTCGGACCATGCGGTTCGTGGATGGGCCCGACGAGGTTCATCGCGACGCCATTGCGAGACTGGAGCTGCGCAAATACGACTGATATGCCTGAGCGCTGTTAGTGCTGGCGTGTCCGCGGATAGGGATGGATTTCGTCAAGCCCGGCTGTCGTCCCGTTGTCTTGAACGATGCGGGCATGGTAGCGCTTCAG
>RFJA01000172.1 GCA_003695065.1 Alphaproteobacteria bacterium | reverse complement strand
CGTCTATATTTCGTATTTTGTTTAATTTGGAAATGGTTACAAGGATTTCCTCGCCCGATTCATCAGGTATGGCGCCGCCCACCAGGCCGGTATTGCCGCCCTGAACAGTGATCGGGGTCCGGGTTTCCCGGCAGATCTGGACCACTTGCGCGACCTCGTGCACGGTGCGAGGAGTTGCCATCAATGATGTCTTGCCCGTGAAAAGTCCGCGCCATTCGGTCAGGTGGGGTGCGATCAGGTCGGGGTCGTCGGTCCAGGCTGCAGGCGGCAGCGTGGCCCTGATGCGGTCAATAGCGGTCATTCCTCACCCTCCCGCGGGGCGGCGGCGCGGTGTAGCCTGTCATTGATGGCGAGTCCCAGGCCTTCGTCGGGGACCGGCATGACGGCGATACTGTCGTGTCCGGCGTCATCGAGCGCGCGCAGCATGGCAAACAGGTTCGCCGCCGCTTCCACAAGGTCGCCTTTCGGGCTGATATTGAGGGAGGGGGTGTGATCAGGTGCGTTCGGCCCGAAAGCCAGCAGGGCCTCGCCCGCGGCCGGCGACGTCGCGTTCAGCCGCAGCCGGGCCCGCGGGGCGTAATGGCTTTCCAGTTGACCCGGTGCCGTTATCTTGCCTCCGCCGGCGCGGCCCCGCACCGGCAGGCCGGCGACCTTTGTCAATTGCCGGGGCGTGATTGGGCCGGGGCGCAGCAGAGAGATGTGATCCTCGGCCACGCTGACGATGGTGGACTCAAGCCCCGCCGTACAGGGCCCGCCATCGAGGATCAGGGAGACCCGGTCCCCCAGTTCCGCTGCCACATGATCGGCGCGGGTTGGACTGATTCGGCCCGAGCGATTGGCACTCGGCGCCGCGATGGGGCCACCGAACGCGTCCAGCAGGATTTGCGCGACCGGCGCGCTTGGCGCGCGAACCGCCACGGTGTCAAGCCCGGCGCTGACCAGGAGTGATAATCCGCTGTCGGCGCGGCGGGGAACCACCAGGGTCAGGGGGCCGGGCCAGAATGCTTCGGCCAGGCGGCGTGCGACGGCGTCAAATTCGGCTTCCCGTTCGGCAGCGGCGACATCGGCCACGTGAACGATCAGTGGATTGAAGCGGGGACGTCCCTTGGCCTCGAAAATGGCGGCAACGGCCTGGTCATTACGGGCGTCCGCACCCAGCCCGTAGACCGTCTCGGTCGGAAAGGCGACCAGCTTTCCCATGCGCAGGAGGTGCGCCGCGTTTTCGATATCTTCTTTGCTCACGGTGTCAACCGACAGGCGACGACGGTCGTATACAGCGAATGGCCAGTCTGATGAGCTTGTCATATTGTCATAAGTTTATTACGTATGTGTAGCGCTTTTCTCTTCGTATATTAACGCCTAAGGTAAGGCAGCGGACCCTAAATCAATTCGGTTGGTCAAGAAAGGACTTAACGCCAATGACCGCATACACTGCGCCGCTCAAGGATATTCGTTTCGCACTCGACCATATTATCGACTACGGCGAATTGGTGGCCCTTGATCGCTTTAGCGAGGCCACGCCAGATGTGGTGGACGCCATTCTGAGCGAGGGCGCAAAGTTCGTCAGCGGTGTCATTGATCCGCTCCGGCGCAGCGGCGATCAGCAAGGCAGTGTGTTGGAAAACGGCACCGTTCGCACCCCCGACGGTTTTAGGGAAGCGTACCGCCAGTATGTGGACGGCGGCTGGAACGGGCTTGCCGCGGACCCCGATTATGGGGGACAGGGCCTGCCGTTTGTTCTGGCCTGCGTGTTTTCCGAGATGTTCGCGTCGGCCAATGTGGCGTTCAGCCTGTGTCCTCTTCTCGGGCAGGGGGCGGTTGAAGCGATCAGTTCTCATGGGACCGAGGACCAGAAGGCGCTCTATCTCGAAAAACTGATCACCGGCAAATGGTCGGGGGCCATGTGCCTGACCGAGCCTCAGGCCGGGTCCGATGTGGGCGCGCTCAAGACGAAAGCCGAACCTGTCGGCGATGGCACCTACCGGATCAGCGGCCAGAAGATATTCATCACCTATGGCGACCATGACATGGCGGAGAACGTCATTCATCTCGTGCTTGCCCGGTTGCCCGACGCGCCGGCCGGAACCAAGGGGATTTCACTCTTTATCGTACCGAAAATTCTGGTTAACGACGATGGCAGTCTGGGCGCGCGCAATGACATGCGGGTGGTCTCCCTTGAACACAAGCTGGGCATTCATGCCAGCCCTACCTGTGTGATGTCCTACGGCGATGACGGCAACTGTGTCGGTTATCTGATCGGGGAAGAAAACAGGGGTATGCGATACATGTTCACCATGATGAACCACGCCCGGCTTGGCGTAGGGATTCAGGGGCTGGCGCTTTCCGAACTGGCTTTTCAGCAGGCCTACGCCTACGCGATGGAGCGTGTGCAGGGCCGGCCCATTGGCACCGATGGCGCGCCGATCATTGAACATGCGGATGTGCGTCGGATGTTGCTGCGGATCAAGTCGCAGACCGAGGCGGCCCGTGCCCTGTGCTACCTGAATGCCAAAGCCATCGACATGGCCCACGCCGCCGCGGACAAAGAGGATCGTTGGTGGGCCCAGGGGCTGGCCGACCTGTTGACGCCCCTATCCAAGGCCTGGTGTACGGATCTTGGTGTGGAATCCGCGTCACTTGCGGTCCAGGTCCACGGTGGCATGGGGTATATCGAGGAAACGGGGGTCGCCCAGACCTTGCGCGACGCACGCATAGCGCCGATTTACGAGGGCACCAACGGAATTCAGGCGCTCGATCTGGTAGGGCGCAAACTTGCGCAGGACGGTGGCGAACACTGGAAAGTCCTGTTCATGCGAATCGAGCGATTGGTCTCGGAGCTGCCCAATGAGGGCGATTTGGGTGTGATCGGGCGTGCCTTGCAGGATGCCCTGACCACGCTCAAGCATGCCACCGACTGGATGATGGCCGAACGCGACCGCAATATGCGGGCGGTCGCAGCCGGTGCAACCGACTATCTTCGTCTGTTCGCCCTGACCGTTGGCGGTTATCTCCTGGCGGTTGGCGCCAGGTCTGCCGATCATTACCTGCGCAGCCGAGGGGACGACGCGGCCTACTATCAGGCGCGGCTGTCTATGGCCCGTTTCTTTGCCGAGCAGGTTTTGCCAGAATCGCGGTCTCTGGGCGCGCGGGTCACCTGCGGGGACGAAACGCTGTTTGCGGTGCGGGCGGACGCACTGGCGTCATAGACGCTTGCGGCGAGAGCCAACATGGGGGTTGCCTTACGTTAACGTTAACGTTAACCTATGGCCTTCATTGTTGCAATTTTAAGGGCATCCAGCCCGTTCCGGAGGCACCATGGCGCGCCAGACGCAGAAAAACCAACCCAATGCGTCAGTCGGGAATTTGTCGGAT
>RFJA01000171.1 GCA_003695065.1 Alphaproteobacteria bacterium | reverse complement strand
CCGCGATGTCCGGGGACAGAGGAGCCTTGAACCGCCACGGGCTGATGCGATCCAGCCCCTGCGCCGCATGGCCCGGGCCTTTTCCCTGCCGGCCCAGCGCAGCCAGGATCTCGTGGGCGTCGCTCGGCCCCTCGGGCTCGAAACCCGACAGCACCGGCTTCAGGGCAGTGACCGAGCGCCCCTGGGCGCCAAGCTGATGAACGAGTGCCGCGGTCACCAGCGTTTTTCCAACCTCGGTGCCGGTGGCGGTGATGAACAGGCGAGTCATGGGACGCAGGCTCCTGACAGACCAAGCGCCTTGACCGCCCGGGCAAGGCGCAGCACATCCTCATCACCGTGGTTCGCCATGAAGGTGACACGCAGCCGGGCGGTGCCCTCGGGTACCGAGGGGGGGCGGATAGCGTTGACCAGAAACCCCTGGTCGCGCAGCTTGCGCGACGCCTCGACCGCCCGGTCCGGCGCGCCCACGATAATCGGCACGATGGGGCTTTGCGGATCAGGCAGACCGAGAAAATCGGTAAACAGCCGCGCCTTGGCAAGCGGCGCCTGGCGCAGCTCAGCGTCCCGCTCGATAATATCCAGTGCCGCCAGCGCCGCGCCAATGCTTGCCGGCGGCGGGGCTGTGGTGAAAACCAGGCTGCGCGCCCGGTTCCTGACCAGCGCAATCACCGGCTCACTGGCACAAAGGTAGCCGCCATAGGACCCCACGGCCTTGGACAGGGTCCCCATCTGCAACGGGACGTCGGCCTTTTCGGATCCGAAAGCAAAGCTCGACCCCCGCCCATCGCGGCCGACAACGCCGATGCCATGCGCATCGTCGGTGAGAAGCCAGGCGTCATGGGCCCGCGCCAGGGGACCCATTATATCGAGCGGCGCAAGATCGCCATCCATGCTGAACACGCCGTCGGTGATGACCAGGGCATGGCGATGCCGGTTGCGTTGCCTGTCAAGAAGCGCTTGCAGATGGTCCATATCGTTATGACGGAACACATGGGTTGCGGCCCGGCTCATGCGTGCGCCGGCAAACAGACAGGCATGGGCCAGCTCGTCAATGAAGATCACATCGTCGGGGCCTGCAAAACAGGGTATGATCCCGATGTTGGCGAGGTATCCGCTGCCGAACACACAGGCCGCTTCGGTGCCTTTGAGACGCGCCAGGCGATCTTCAAGCTCGGCCAGCAGGGGATAATTTCCGGTTACCAGGCGCGATCCACCTGCCCCGGCACCGTATTCGGCAGCCGCAGCCTGGGCGCTGGCAATCACCTCGCGGTTCTGGGACAGGTTCAGATAGTCATTGCAACAGAACGAAATCAGCCGCCGGCCGCCCTGCGTGGCGGCCCCGCCTGGCCCCCGATGTGTGGTCACCAGGTGGCGCAACAGCCCCCGCCCTTCGATGTCCGCGAGCTTTCGGGTGGCATATGCGTCCAGTGAGTCCATGGGTGCTGTTCGATATACGGGGTCCGAGGCGCGCATCTTGACAGGATCGCGCGCCCTGTCAACGCCTTCCACCCGGTTGGCGCGGACTTGTCGGCTGCGGTTGAATCCGATAGCACTTTGGCATGTACAATACAGCTTTACGATAACCCTTGACTCGGGGCGGGGGATTGGGGACTGTGCCGCCCAATTGGAGACCCATCAGGACAGGAACGGTACAGGTGATGACCACAGCGCAAGCAGCCCCCCTGGATCAGACCGCAAACAGGCCATCCGACGGCCTGCGTCATGACTGGACACGCGCAGAGATTGAGGCGCTGTTCGATCTGCCCTTCAATGACCTGCTGTTTGAAGCCCAAAGCGTGCACCGCAATCACTTCGATCCCAACAAGGTGCAACTGAGCCAGCTTCTGAGCATCAAGACCGGCGGTTGTCCCGAGGATTGCGGCTATTGTCCGCAGTCGGCCCATCACGGCGCCGACCTCAAGGCCGGCAAACTGATGGATGTGGAGCAGGTGATCGAGGACGCGCGGCGCGCCAAGGAGGCCGGCGCCAGCCGTTTCTGCATGGGCGCTGCCTGGCGCTCGCCCAAGGACCGCGACCTAGACAAGGTCTGCGCTATGATCGAAGGGGTCAAGGCGCTCGGGCTGGAGACCTGTGTCACACTCGGCATGCTTGATGAACGCCAAAGCGCGCGGCTCAAGCAGGCCGGCCTCGACTATTACAATCACAACATCGACACATCCGAAGAGTTCTACGGCGAGATCATCACCACCCGGACCTACAAGGACCGGCTGGAGACACTGGAGAATGTTCGCAACTCCGGAATCAATGTCTGTTGCGGCGGAATCGTGGGCATGGGCGAATCGCGCACGGACCGCGTCGGCATGCTGTTGACGCTCGCCACCATGCCCAAGCATCCGGAAAGTGTGCCGATCAATCTGCTGGTGCAGGTGGAAGGGACACCGCTGTTCGGCGAAGAGGCGTTCGACCCCATCGAGTTCGTGCGCACCATCGCGGTCGCCCGCATCCTGATGCCGCAGTCCTATGTGCGGCTTTCGGCGGGGCGCGAAAGCATGAGCGACGAAATGCAGGCGCTGTGCTTCCTGGCCGGAGCCAACTCCATCTTCTATGGCGAACAATTGCTGACGACGCCCAATCCCGAAGCCAACAGGGACATGGCCCTGTTCCAGCGTCTCGGGATCGAGCCCGCCTGACGAGGCTCGGGATGAGCGCCGAGCTTGACTGGCAGAAGGATGCGGCGGAGCACCTGTGGCTCCCCTATACCCAGATGCAGACGGCACCCGAGGCGCTGCCGGTGGTCGCTACCGAAGGCGTTCGAATCAAGCTGGGCGACGGGCGGGAACTGATTGACGCGATCGCGTCCTGGTGGACCGCCTGCCATGGCTACAATCATCCCCGGATCAATCGGGCGATCGCCGATCAGGCCCGGACCATGCCCCATGTGATGCTGGGCGGACTGGTCCACGAACCGGCGGCACGGCTGGCCAAGCGGCTTGCAACGCTGCTGCCCGGCGACCTCGGCCATGTGTTCTTTTCCGAGTCAGGTTCGGTGGCGGTGGAAATCGCCATGAAGATGGCGGTCCAGTTCTGGCTCAATCAGGGCGTGGAGGGCCGGCACCGGTTTCTCAGCTTCCGGGCGGGCTACCACGGTGACACCGCGGCCGCCATGTCGGTGTGTGACCCGGACGACGGCATGCACCGTCACTTCAAGGGCTATCTGACCCCCCAACTGGTGCTCGACTTCCCCCGCGACCGGGAAGGGCTGGCCGCGTTCGAAACAACGCTTGAAGCCCACAAGTCAGAGCTCGCCGCCGTGATCTTCGAGCCTCTGGTCCAGGGCGCCGGCGGCATGAAGTTTCATGATGCGGCGGCGCTCAGT
>RFJA01000014.1 GCA_003695065.1 Alphaproteobacteria bacterium | reverse complement strand
GCTCATCATCGTCGAAAAGGGGCGCGAGGATGAGGTCAAGCGCATCTTCGACAAATGGGATCTCCCCTGGGCGCAAGTCGGCGTGGTCACTGACACCGGCCAGATGGTCGTGAAACATAAGGGTCAGGTCGTCGCCGACATGCCCGCCGCCAAACTCGCCGATGAGGCTCCCATCTACCATCGCGAAGCCCGGGAACCCGAATACCTCAAGGACGTTCGCGCCTTCACCCTCGATGGAATTCCCGACCTTGCCGACACCGGCGACATCGAAGACGCCCTCAAGCAACTGCTGGCCAACCCCAGCATCGCCTCCAAAAACTGGGTCTATCGCCAATACGACTTCCAGGTCCGCAACGGCACCTGCCTCATTCCCGGCAGCGACGCCGCCGTCATTCGGGTGAAGAAAGATTCCCTGCCCGCCTCGAAGAACGATGACCCCGACGAGGCGTTCGAGGACAAGTTTCTGGCCCTCACTTGCGACTGCAACGGCGCTTACACCTATCTGGATCCTTACGTGGGCGCAAAAATTGCGGTGGCCGAAGCCGCCCGCAACCTCGTCTGTTCCGGCGCCTTGCCTATCGGCTCCACGGACAATTTGAACTTCGGCAATCCACACAACCCCGAGCTGTTCTGGCAATTGAAGGAAGCCGTCCGCGGTCTGGCCGAAGGCTGCGCCGCCTTCAACGCCCCCGTCACCGGCGGCAACGTGAGTCTCTACAACCAGAACCCCGAAGGCGCGATCGACCCCACGCCCACCATGGCCATGGTCGGCCTTATCGAGGACGAAGCCCACATCACCAGCCAGTGGTTCAAGGACGAAGGCGACGCCATCATCCTGCTCGGCGAAGCGGTGGACACCGAGGACAAATTGCAGGGCCTGGGCGGCTCCGCCTATCTGCAGACCCGCCACGACACCAGGAACGGCAGCCCTCCGCGATGCGATCTCGAAGAGGCCAAAAAACTGAACACCACCCTCCTCGGCCTCATTCAGGCCGGCGGCGTCAAAAGCGCGCACGACTGCTCCGAAGGCGGCCTGCTCGTGGCCCTGGCCGAATGCTGCGTCAGCAATAATCCGACCCGCAACACCCCGCGGCTGATCGGCGCGGCTATTGACCTGTCAAATCTGGCCAAAGAACCCGTTCGCGCCGACGCCCTTTTATTCGGCGAAACGCAGCACCGTGTGATCGTCACCTGCAGCGATCCCGAAGCGGGCAAGATCATCGAGCGCGCTCACATCATGGGCGTTCCTGCGGCCCGGATTGGCACGGTTGGCGGGGAAAACCTCGAACTCAAACTGGGCGACCGGGAACTGAGCTGGTCCCTTGCCGACCTCCACGACATCTGGTGGAACGCCATCGCCCGCGCCATGGACTGAGCCACTCAGTCGCCCCGTCGCAGGCGATCACCCGAAGCTCTATTTGCCGCAGCACTTTTTGTATTTCTTTCCGCTCCCGCAGGGGCAGGGTTCATTGCGGCCAACCTTCTTCCCCGAGCGGACAGGCGCGTTCGACTCGATGACATCCCCCAGGCCCAGCTCGCCTGCCGAAGCCAGAAAGTCTTCATCCGAATCCAGATAATCCTCCGGATCGAAATCGAAAAAATCTTCTTCGTCGCTGAAGCACTTCCACCACACGGTTTCGCTCGCCACATCCATGATTGGCGGTCTGTCTGCAATGTCCTGTTCAATCCACCACCCCCGCGGCCCCGCCTCGACCTCATCAAGGTCTTCTCTGTCAACGAACATTGGCTCCTCCAGCCCCCGTTCGAAAGCGGCCCGGATTTCCGGAAACAGCTCCAGCGCCTCCATATTAACACAGGCCTGAACCACATAATCCCATAACGGACTGTTCTTTTTCTCCACACAATGCCCGATCAGCTTGCGATAGATTTCAATCACGGCGTCCCGGGGCATTTCCCCCCAGTTGGCCAGCCGGCACAAGGCCATCACCGCCTCTCCCCGGCAATACGGGTTGGCCTTTTCATTGTGGATCAGATTCAGGATCGGTTCAGGATTTCCATCATATACCGAAGCCAGCAGCCGGTTGCCCGACTCGGTCACCGTGTCGCCGCCCAGGTCAAACGCCTGTTCGTCCGGCAGAGACAGCCATCTGACCATCAACGGATACGCCCTTGGCTCCCGCCACATTGCCAGCAGATAGCAGGCGTAGCCGAACAACATACCGTCGCCCTCCGACAAATCCTCCGGCTGGGCCACTCCTTTCTCCATCGCCTGAAGCAGGGGCTCCGTGAGCGCCTCCCGCTGAGCGTCGGCGCTCTCCAATGCCTCGAGCGGTTGCTCGGTGGCATCTGCCTTGCTCAATTCCCGAAGGACTTCCTCCGGCGAAAGGGTCGCGACCGGCGGCTCGATCGGCTCAAGGGTAAGCGGGTCAATGTCATGCCAGAAATGGCAATGCGGGCATTTTCGCCCCACCGGATAATCGACCCCTTCCTCATGCGGGCAGCCGCAAACCAGGTCGGGTAGAGGCTCCGGCTTAGCACCGTGACGTTTAAAGAATTCGGTCACCTGTTCGCGGATCGAAGGATCCTGCCGGATATCGCCCTCATCCACCGACCATTCTTCCACCGCCTTCGGCTTGTCACCGTCCAGGCCGGAATACACGCGAGCCACCAGTTTCGTGGCGCGTTTGTTGTCCGGCCCGTAGGCGACCACTCCACCGACGGTGTAAAAACTTTGTTCTACCGTGCTCATGTCACTGCCTCACCTTCCGCAATTCGCGTCGAAAATCAACTCGTCATCTTTCCACCCCTCATTTTAGAACGCCGCAGCGACCCAACCGGCCATTGACAAGCCATCGGCCCGGGCCAGAATGCGCGTTCAAATGACAAGAAACCTGATCACCACCGCGGCAATTCTGATGACGTGCCTCCTCTGCAACGGATGCGCCACCCGTTACGAGATTGTGATGCCCAACAACGCCCGGGTGATCTCCAAGGGCAAACCCAAGCTGATCCGGGAAGTCACCGTCAAAAACGAAACCACCGGCGAGTCCCGCAAGGTCAAGGTGGCACCTTACTACTACTTCACCGACCTGGAGGGCCGCGAGCGCAAGCTGCCGCAGACTTCCGTGCTGCGTATCCATCCCCTGTCGGACAGCAAGAAGGCGGAGACCTTCTACATGCCTACCGACTACCAGAAGCCGGATTACTGGAACAAGAAGCAGGACTGGCAGAAGAAGCCGTGGTATAAGCGCCTGTAAAACGGGCGACGTATTTGCCGATCAGGTCGGCCTCCAGATTCACCCGCTCTCCCTTTGCCCGTCGCCGCAGATTTGTCACCTGGTAAGTGTGCGGGATGATCCAGATGCGGAACCAGTTCTTCCCCACATCCGCCACCGTCAGGCTGATGCCGTCCACCGCGATGGAGCCCTTCTCCACCACGTAATCCATCACGCCCTTGGGCGCGCTGATTTCCAGCAGATAATCGCCGCCTTTCGCCTCCCACTTGCGGATGCGGCCGACCCCGTCCACGTGGCCGGTCACGAAGTGTCCTCCCAGCCGGCCATCCGGCGTGAGCGAGCGTTCCAGATTCACCAGGTCGCCTTTTTTCAGGTCGGAGAAGGCTGTGCGCTTCCAGGTCTCTTCAAGCAGGTCAAACGACGCCACCGCCCCGGACTTCTTCCGGTCGATCTTCACCACGGTCAGACAGCAACCGTTGACCGCCAGGCTGTCGCCTTTGCGGAGGCCCTTCGCGCAGCGGCGCAG
>RFJA01000170.1 GCA_003695065.1 Alphaproteobacteria bacterium | reverse complement strand
GTTCCAGGGGGAGGAGGGGGGTGCGCTGGCCGACGCGGCGATGGCAGCACGCCGGGCGTTTCGCGAACAGCTTTTCGAGATGTCGACGAGTTCCGGCGAAACACGGCTGTTCCACCTCAGCGGGGTACCCGTCTTCGATCCCGATACTGGCGATTTCCAGGGCTACCGCGGTGCCGGAATGGATGTCACCGATCGCATCATGGCGCGTCGTGAAGCGGACGAGATCCGGCACAACCTGGAAAACACCCTTGAGGAATTGACCAACAAGAACGTGCAACTGGACATAGCGTCAGTCGAAGCGGCGAACGCACTCAGGGTCAAGAACGACTTTCTGGCGGCCATGAGTCACGAGCTCAGAACCCCGCTCAATGCCATCATCGGTTTCGCCGAAGCCATGTCCATGGAAGTGTTCGGCAAGCTCAACGATCAGTACCGGTCCTACAGCAACGACATTCTCAAAGCGGGGCGTCACCTGCTGGGCCTGATCAACGATGTCCTCGACGTGGCGGTGCTGGAGAACAACCGGATTTCGATCGACCTTGAACCTGTGCCGCTCAGGGATGTCATCGACGCAGCGCTCAATCTTGTCATCATGCGGGCCAATAAAAAACACCTCGATACCTCGGGTGTGAAGGTTTCGGGTGACTGGGTCGTCATGGTCGATGTGCGCCGCGCCGTTCAGATCTTTGTCAACCTGTTCAGCAATGCGGTCAAATTCACGCCGGACCATGGCAAGATCGGTGTCGACGTTGAGGAGACCGGCGATGGCCAGATCGCGGTCACAGTCTGGGACAACGGTATTGGTATTCCGGAGGAAAAACAGCACCTTGTTTTCGAGAAGTTCCAGCAGATCACCGACCACGTCTATTCGCGGCGAGAAGAGGGGACGGGTCTTGGCCTGCACATCTCCCGCCATCTGGCACGCCGGATGGGTGGGGATATCACGCTCGAAAGCCGGGAAGGCGAGGGCAGCCGGTTTACCGTGTTCCTGCCGCTCAAGGCCGACTGAGCCCCATCCCTTTCAGATTTCCTCGAATTGTTCCTGAAGGATTCGTTCGCTCAGCGAATGCTCGCTATCGAACAATAAAACAAGATCGATGTTGCGGTCTTCTTCCACTTCCACCTGCCTCACATCGCGCACTTCGTGCATGTCGGCCACGGCGCTGACCGGACGGTATTCGCTTTGCAGGATATCGAATTTGACCCTGGCATTATGCGGCAGCAGAGCACCCCGCCACCGCCGTGGCCGGAACGCGCTGATTGGCGTGAGCGCCAGAACCCCCGCATCCAGGGGGATGATGGGGCCGTGGGCCGATAGGTTATAGGCAGTACTGCCGGCCGGGGTTGCCACCAGCGCTCCGTCGCAGATCAACTCTTCCAGTCGGACCTTGCCGTCCACCGAAATGCGCAATCGCGCCGTGAACCGGGTCTCGCGCAGCAGATAGACATCGTTTACCGCAAGAGCTTCCACCACGGTCCCGTCGGTTCTGGTGGCGCGCATGCGCAGCGGATGAAGCGTGATGCGTTCTGCCGCTCTGATCCGTTCAAGCAGATTGTCTTCCTCATACCTGTTGAGAAGAAAGCCGACGGTCCCCCGGTTCATGCCGTAGATCGGAACCCCGCGCCCCATATGCTCGTGAAGGGCGTGGAGCATGAATCCGTCGCCGCCAAGCGCGACAATCACATCGGCGTCTGCGGGCGGGACGGTATCGTAACGCGCGGTCAGTGTCCTGACCGCCAGCTGGGACTCCGGCGTATCGCTGCCGATGATCGCGATTTTGGGATCGGCCATAGAGGGGTCTTCTCTTTGTCTAATGTTGTCAGGTGGTTAGACCCAGTATAGGGGGGCAGAGCGCGGCTTGCCAGCGCTCCGTCAGCCGCCGGTTGTGCTCATGTACCGGGCAACGCCGCGGTTCCCGCCTTGTGCGCTGATCATAAAGTCATGGCCTTGCGGCTTGCGACCGATTGCGCGCTCGATGGCGGCGTCGAGCAGCTCATCCGCCCCGCTTTGTCTGAGCGGAGCGCGCAGGTCCACATAGTCTTCCTGCCCGAGGCACATATAGATTCGCCCCGTACAGGTCACGCGGACGCGATTGCAGCCCTCGCAGAAATTGTTGGTCAACGGGGTTATGAAGCCGAGACGTTGGCCGGTCTCGGCCACCGTCACATAACGGGCCGGCCCGCCGGTACGATGGTCACTGTCGACCAGGGTCCAGTTCTGTTCAAGTCGTCGGCGCACTTCCGACAACGGCAGGAACTGGGTGTGGCGGTCCACGTCGACTGCGCCCAAAGGCATGGTTTCAATCAGCGTGAGGTCGTAGCCCCGGGCCCCGCACCATCGGATCATGGGCTCGATTTCGTCCTCGTTCCCGCCCTTGATCGCGACCATGTTGATCTTCACCGCAAGGTCCGCCGCGTCGGCGGCATCAAGGCCCTCGAGCACGGTTTTCAGTTCGCCACGCCGCGTCAAGGCGCGGAACCTGTCCGGATCGAGGCTGTCGAGTGACACATTGATCCGGCGCACGCCGGCTGCTTTCAGGTCATGGGCAAAACGTGACAACTGGCTGGCGTTGGTGGTCAGTGTCAATTCGTCCAGTGCGCCCGCGTCAATTTCGGCGCCAAGCGCATTGAACAGCCACAAGATGTCACGACGCACCAGGGGCTCGCCCCCGGTGATCCTGATCTTGCGGACGCCACGCCGGATGAAGGCGCGTGACAGGCGGCGCAATTCTTCCAGCGTCAGCACATCCCGTTTTGGCAGGAACACCATGTCCTCGGCCATGCAGTAAAGACAACGGAAGTCGCAGCGGTCGGTGACCGACAGCCGCAAATATTCCACATGGCGTCCGAACGGATCCACAAGGGGTCTGGAAATCGAGGACACTATACTCTCCGCACCGGCTACACGACAACGTCAGTCTAGCCGAGAACAACCGGGGGAGAAAGGGAGAACCCGGACGCCGATTGACGGCCGCATTTATGCCGCCAGCCGTCTGTCACGCAACCGCGGCCTGGCTTTCTTCCTCTCTGGACCAACGATGGATCATGATCTGGGCCATGCGTTGATCCATTTTTTCGAACATCTGGAAGGCGTGGTTCGTCTCGCTATCGGCCAGGTCCGGATTCTTGTTGCGGGCCTTGCAGACAAGCCGGTGGATGCTCAGGAAGGCGCCGCGGTCTATCCCGACCGCCCGGCAGGCAACAGCCAGGGCCTCGGGCCCCCGATTATAGATGACCCGGCGGAACCGAACCGACGACAGGTTGACCAAGCGCGCGAAACCAAGTTCGAACAATTCCACCTGCCCCTGGTTGAGGCTCTTGACGAGAAATGCCGGAGTCAACTGACCGGCCCCGGCAAGTTTGTCGACAAGGCGACTGTTGGCGCTGGTGTGATCACCCTCGGTTGTTACCGAGGCGCGGAGATTGCCGAGCGTAGCGCCAAGGGCTGAATCAATTTTCTGCGCCATGGCGGGGCAGTTTTCGAGAAGTGTTGCCCTGAGGGCCTGGGAAACCCGGTCATACAGCCTCTCTGCGACTGCCTGCGGCAGGTCTTTGCGGTTGACCAGCGGGGTCTGCAGGCTGGTTTCGATTTGCGAGCGTTCGCCCAGGATGGCAAGCGCATCCGGGGATATGCTGGCGGTCTGGTTCTGCAGCAGCGCTGCCGCCACATGGGTATTGCCGGCTTCCACCAGGGCCGATGACACCGCTTCGCTCAGATTTTCGCGGGCAGCAACCGCCAACTGATGTTGCACGGTCTTGTGATAGATCACTTCGATCAGATCATCATCTCGCAGCATCTGGCTGAACAACAGCACGGGCCGGGCGACTTCGATCTGGTCATTGGCCAGCAACAGGATCAGGTCGTGAGGCGCGTTCTCGTCGGCCGCGAGCCGTTCGGCCAGATCGACCCGGATCGACATTTCCACATCGTGGGCAAGCCGGCGCAGGATATCGCACATCAGAGCCCGTTCCTTGGGGTGAAGCTGGTCATGCCGGGTTTCGAACAGATTCACGACATTTGCGTAAAGCGCAGCACGATGCTTCGGATCACGCTTGCCCGCAAGCTCCGCCAGTTTTGTAACGTTGTGCTGAATGGTTTCGCCCAAAACCGCATACCCTTTCTATGGTCAGATTTGCGTTTTACACTTGCATTCCTGCCGTCATGAAAGATCGTCCAGAAGCTGACCCAACGTCTCGTCGGCGGTCTTGAGCGCGGCGGTATTGGCCTTGTAGGCGTGCGTTGCAAGGGACAGATCGACAAGGCCGTGGACGAGCTCATCTGCGGGGTCAGAGGCCGCGGCCGGGCTTGTGACCGGGGCGTTGTAGCCCTTGGTTGGTCCCGGTTCGCGGCCGTTGCCGCCAAGCACCACGGCTTCACCGTACGCCCGACGTCCGGCGGCCGCGGTTGCTGCATCAACAACTTGGGCGTCTCGGGCGGTGGCCTGAACGATTCGGTCCGCCGCATCCCGCGCGCGCGTGCCTGCAGACAGGAGGCCGGCCAGAGAGGTGTGTATTGCGGACAACATTGTTAGCGGTTTCCAACTCTCCAGGGCGTTTTGCTATCGGTTAAAATACTAACTTTAACGTTAATAATTGCCTGGATCGGTTAACAACAGGTAAATTATTGTCAGGATTATTAATTTTCCGGGTTTTGTTAGACTTTTCGGGTGAAAACCTGCACACTCACAAGGTGGGCGGGGCTCTTGCGGACGATATGGAAGCGATGGACAAAGGGCGGCGGGTAGCCGTGCCGGGCGTGTAGAGAGATGACAGTTGACAAGGATGAAGAGGCGCCGGTTGCGATACTCTTCGGGGGTAGCCGTGAGCAGCGCAATGCACTGCGTACCCTTTTGGAAGAACGGGGCTGTAGTGTCTTTATCGGGGGGGACGAGCCCTCGGTTTCTGGCGTGGAGCATGAAGCGCCCGTACCCGCTCTGGCACCCGCCGGACCTTACGCACGGTTTTTCGTCGACTGGGAGACACTGAAAGACCGCATTGCGCAGTGGAACTCCGCCGCGGATCCCGACGGCACCGCTATTTGCTTCATGTTGTTCAATCTTGACCACTTCAAGCGGGTACGCGCGTTTCTCGGGGATCCCGCCGCCAAAAGATTGCTGCGCGAGGTCGCGGTTCGCCTGGCTGAACTGGCGGAGGAGCAGGCCCGGGAACTTGGCAACAGTGAGGGTG
>RFJA01000013.1 GCA_003695065.1 Alphaproteobacteria bacterium | reverse complement strand
CCCGGCCGGCCCACAACCGTTCACCAAACGGCGCCGCACCATACAGATATCCGGCAGGCTGGGCGCTAAAGCCCTGCTCACTGGCGATCCCCCCCACGGGCAACGCGGGCAACGGGCCGATGGCCATCGAACTGCCGCCGTCCGACAGCTTGGCCTTCGGAATGATGGCGTAGACTCCCGCATAAACCTGTGGCCCGGCTAGCCGGGTGAGACCCGCCGGATTGTAAAACATCACGCTGGCGTCATCGGCCATGGCCACTTCACCGGCGAAAGCCCTGCCGCTCGCCTTGACACTTTGTTCCTGTAGCGCAAATCCGGCGGCAATCGCTGACGCTCCCCCGAAAATCGTCGCAGCCGCGACGGTAATCGAGCAAATTCCTGAAATCGTCGTCGTTTTCATTTAATCAGTCCTTAGACCCCTTGTTTCCACATCCGCCTGGTATTCCCGTGCTCAATCCAAAGACCGCGTTTCACCGGACGCAGGCCCGCAATCGCTAATTAGAACGGATTACAGTTAATTTTTTCATAAAACGCTTTAGCGATGGTGACTTGGGCGACATGTACCGCATCTCCCGCTTTGCGAGGACCGGAATTTTGTCAATCGCTAATACTGGTTGTTTGCCGCGGTTCAAGCCTGACGGCGGACCAGCGTGTTGCGTGAACCAGCCCCCTTGCCCGAAATTCCCTGGCCCACGCCCCTCTCATTTTCACCATATTTTTATTCTCATGGTTCATGGATGAGTCGGACACGGGATCTGCAATGGAGTCTGACATTGCCGACAGTGCGTATGCCCCCTCTCGCCTCTGATCTGGAAACCGGGAAACTGGTACGCTGGCTCAAGCAGCCGGGCGATATGGTGTCGGAAGGTGATATTATTGCAGTGGTGGACAGCGCCGCCGGTCCTACAGATGTCTTCGCGTCCCATGATGGCGTCCTCATACAGCATCTGGTGCAGGAAAATACACGTATCCCGGTAGGAACACCCCTCGCCCGCATTGACACAGGAGAACCGGAGCATAACGCCGCCCCGGGCGATGTCTCGGTGTTCGTGGCTTCGGCCAGGCTGAGCGTGGCCGAATTAAGCCATAATGCGGCGTCGGCCCTGGCCCGGTCACAGAAGGAAATTCCGCATTATCATCTGGGCACCCGGATCACCCTGCGCCGGGCCGGACGCTGGCTCGACGATTTCAACAGCCGCCGCACCAGTGGCGAAGCGCTGCCCATGTCCGCCCTGTTCCTCAAAGCGGTCGCCGTTGCCGTTGAAGACTTTCCCCGGTTCAACGGTTTTCATACAGGCAAGGGATTCGAGCCATCAGAGGACGTCCATGTCGGGGTTTCCATCGCCATCAGCGGCGGCATCACCGTTGCTCCGGCAATCCATCACTCTAACCGCAAGTCACTGGTGGAAATCAGCGCAGACCACAGAGAGCTCGTCCAGCAAGCTCGCAGTGGCAACCTCGAAAAATACCAGCTTGAAGACCCGACCATCACCGTGGCCTGCCTTGGAGAGCGCGGCGTGGCATCGGTGCATGGCCTTATTTTTCCGCCGCAGGTTGCCATGGTCGGCTTCGGCACGCCGCACCTCGCGCCCATCGCGCGCGCCGACGGCTCCATCGTCACCGAGCTGATTGTTGACGCCAGCCTGGCCGGTGACCATCGCGTGTCAGGCCCCCACCGGGGATCCCGTTTTCTCAACAGGATTGCCAGCCTGCTGCAAAACCCCGAAGAACTTTGCGCCAGCCGACCGCCGGCTAAACGGTCGGCTTCTGGTCAAATCCGTGGGGTGTGACCCCCTTGGCGGCCTCCACTTCCACCTGGTCGACCCGGGCAGCGGGCGGACCGTCATGGCACAGCGAAATCAACCGTCTGATTGCGTCCGGATCACCCGCCGCCAGCACCTCAACCGTACCATCCCTGCGATTGCGTACCCAGCCGTCGAGGCCGAGCGCTCGTGCCTGTTCCACCGTCCAGGCGCGAAACCACACGCCTTGCACCTGACCGGAGATCCTGAGCCGCACCGCTTTCAGACTGTCTTCGTTCATCTCCCCCTCACGAGAAGTAGGGCCCCGGCACAGTGATGCCGGAGCCCCCAATGGTACCCCCTCGCCAGGGGTTCCTCAATTCACCGGGAAGATCCCTATTCGAATTCCATGATCACGTCATCCACGGCCAGGCTGTCGCCCGGCTTGGCTTTGATCGAGGCCACCACGCCATCCCGTTCGGCGCGCAGAATATTCTCCATCTTCATGGCTTCAACCACAGCGAGCGCCTGGCCAGCCTTGACCTCTTCGCCCTCTGCCACGTCGATGCTTACAACCAGGCCAGGCATCGGACATAGCAACATCTTCGATGTATCGGGTGCCACTTTTTCCGGCATCAGCTTGGCGAGCTCTGCAGCGCGCGGTGTACGGACAACCACTGGCAGGCTGACCCCGTCATGGGTCAACAGATATCCTTCTTGCAAGCGATCCACTTCGACCGCAACCTGACGGCCGCCAACCTTCCCGTGGACGACCGGTTCCCCGGGCATCCAGTCGGTTTCCACAGGAATCACCGTGCCGTCGATCAGCACCTGGCAACCCACGTCCGTCAGGCCAAAGGTGACGGGTACTTCTTCACCGTCAACGCTGACCACCCAGTCGTTACCATAGCTCGGGGGCTCGTCGGTCAACTTGCCGGAAATCTGGCCGGCGCGTCCCACCTCGACGGCATTCATCATGGTCGCCACCGCAATCAGCGTCGTACGCCCGTCGGCGCTCAACACCCCGCCATGAAAACCGTCGGGATATTCCTCGGCTATGAAACCGGTGGTCAAGCGCCCCTCGATGAAGCGCGGGTGGTTCATGATTGCGCTGAGGAAGCTGATATTATGGCTGATCCCTCGGATATAATAGCTGTCCAGCGCCTGGCGCATGGCCAGAATAGCCTCGTCACGGGTTTTTCCGTAGGTGATCAGCTTGGCGATCATGGGATCATAGAACATGCTGATCTCGGACCCCTCGTAGATGCCCGTATCGACCCGCACGGACTCGCTTTCGGCGGGCGGGCGGTAGCGGGTCAACCGACCGATGGATGGCAGGAATCCGCGGAACGGGTCTTCCGCATAGACCCGTGACTCGATTGCCCAGCCGTTGAGCTTCACGTCTTCCTGGCTGATGGAGAGTTTTTCACCGGCAGCCACCCGGATCATTTGCTCCACAAGATCAATTCCGGTAACGAGTTCGGTGACCGGATGCTCCACCTGAAGGCGGGTATTCATTTCCAGGAAGTAGAAGTTCTTGTCCTTGTCGACGATGAACTCAACCGTCCCGGCGGAACGATAGTCCACGGCCTTGGCAAGGGCCACCGCCTGTTCACCCATGGCCTTGCGGGTTGCTTCGTCAAGGAACGGGCTTGGCGCCTCTTCGATCACTTTCTGGTGGCGGCGCTGGATGGAGCATTCCCGCTCACCCAGATAGATCACGTTGCCATGGGAGTCGCCCAACACCTGGATTTCGATGTGACGGGGCTCCTCGACAAATTTCTCGATAAAGACACGATCGTCAGCGAAAGATGAGCGTGCCTCGTTTTGCGCCGACTTGAACCCTTCGCGGACCTCCTCGTCATTGTAGGCAATCCGCATGCCCTTGCCGCCACCACCGGCAGACGCCTTGATCATCACCGGGTATCCGATCTCCCGGGCGATCTTCACCGCCTCTTCCCGATCGGGAATGACTCCAATATGACCCGGCACGGTGTTGACCTTGGCCGATGCCGCGAGCTTCTTTGACTCGATCTTGTCGCCCATGGCCGCGATGGCCTTCTTGTTGGGGCCGATGAAGGTAATACCCTCCTTTTCGAGAGCCTCGGCAAACTCGGTTTTTTCAGACAGGAATCCATAGCCGGGATGGACGGCTTCGGCCCCGGTTTCCTTGCAGGCTGCAATGATCTTGTCGATCTTGAGATAGCTTTCAGCCGCCGGCGGCGGGCCAATGAACACGGCTTCGTCCGCCATGCGTACATGAAGGGCGTCGGCATCCGCCTCGGAATAGACGGCGACGGTCGCGATACCCATCTTCTTTGCGGTTTTGATCACGCGGCACGCGATTTCGCCGCGGTTGGCAATCAGAATCTTTTTGAACATTTCGGGCACACCAGTCCTTAAAGCGGAAGATTATCGTGTTTTTTCCACGGGTTCTTGAGCTCCTTGTTCTTGAGCAGCCGAAGTCCCCGGGCGACGCGGCGTCGTGTTGAATGCGGCATGATGACCTCGTCGATAAAACCGCGGCTGGCCGCCACGAACGGATTGGCGAACTTTTCGGTGTATTCCCGGGTTTTCTGTTCGATCTTCTCGGGGTCATTGATGTCCGCCCGGAAGATGATCTCCACCGCTCCCTTCGGCCCCATCACGGCGATCTCCGCCGTGGGCCAAGCGTAATTGAGATCGCCGCGCAGATGTTTCGAACTCATGACGTCATAGGCGCCGCCATAAGCCTTGCGGGTGATCACGGTGATCTTTGGCACTGTCGCTTCACCAAAAGCGAACAGGAGCTTGGCACCATGCTTGATAATGCCGTTCAGTTCCTGGGCGGTCCCCGGCAGGAAACCCGGAACATCGACAAAGGTCAGGATCGGGATATTGAAGCAATCGCAAAAGCGCACAAATCGGGCCGCCTTGCGCGAAGCGTTGATGTCAAGGCATCCCGCCAGCACCATCGGCTGGTTGGCGACCACGCCTACGGTCTGGCCCTCGATGCGGCCAAAACCGATAATGATGTTCTTGGCGAAATTGGGCTGAAGCTCGAAGAAATCGCCCTCGTCCACCACCTTTTCGATCAGCTCCAGCATGTCATAAGGCTTGTTCGGATTGGCCGGAACAAGGGTGTCAAGCGACATGTCCAGCCGATCGGGGTCATCGTAGCTCGGGCGAACCGGTGGCTTTTCCCGGTTGTTCAACGGGAGAAAGTCAAAAAACCGGCGCACCTGGTGCAGCGTCACCACATCATTCTCAAAGGCATTATCGGCAACGCCCGACTTGCTGGTGTGGGTGCTTGCACCGCCCAGTTCCTCCTGAGTGACGACTTCATTGGTCACGGTCTTGACCACCTCAGGACCGGTCACGAACATGTAGGAGGTATCCTCAACCATGAAGATGAAATCGGTCATGGCGGGTGAGTAGACGGCGCCACCTGCACATGGCCCCATGATCACCGAGATCTGGGGGATGACTCCCGAAGCCTCGATGTTGCGCTGGAACACTTCCGCGTATCCAGCAAGCGACGCCACCCCTTCCTGAATGCGCGCGCCACCGGAATCGTTGAGCCCGATCACCGGTGCTCCCACCTTGATCGCCATGTCCATGATTTTGGCGATCTTTTCGGCGTGGGTTTCACTCAGCGAACCGCCGAACACGGTGAAATCCTGGCTGAACACGAACACCAGGCGACCATTGATGGTTCCCGACCCGGTCACGACACCGTCGCCCGGATATTTTTGGTCCTGCATTCCGAAATCGGTGCAACGGTGCTCCACGAACATGTCATATTCTTCGAAGCTGTCCGGGTCGAGCAGAAGCTCGATGCGCTCCCGTGCCGTCAGCTTGCCACGCCCGTGTTGTGCCTCTATGCGATGCTGACCGCCACCGGCACGGGCCTCTGCCCGCTTCTGTTCCAGCTTTTCCAGGATCTCTTGCATTGGGTCCTCGTTATTGTTGTGGGTGGTTTTATACTGATCGCGGCAACGTATAGCGTCAAACAGCCCCGGAATCCAGACAGGGCGTCGGACGATTGTTTGTTTTTCCAGGTTTGGCGGTTTCTACCCCCCTTGCCGCAGACAGATGAGGAACCGGCCTGCTGCCGCCATTTCTCCGGCCAGTCGCTTGCGACGAGCCTCGGCCTCGGCGTCGACGCCCCACCGCTCGATCTGGAAGGTTTCGTCGATCTGGCTCACGGTAAAAGCGTCCTCGGCACTCAGGCGCCCGTCCGCCACCGCCAGCGCCAGCACCAGCGATCCGGTTATGGTGGTCAGAGTATGAAGCGCTGCAAGTTCAAAGGCGTTGAAGGCCGCGACCGCTGCGTGCAGCGCGCTCAGCACTTCCTCCGGCTGGTCCTGATGCATGACGCCTTCAACCACCTGCAGCTTTGCGCCAAAACGCTGTTCCACCCACCGCAGATGCGGCAGCCAGGCCTGGGCCTGGCGTTCCACCAGCTCGCGCGGATGCTCCGCCCAGTAGCACAGATGGTCCGCCCGGGCGTATCCAGAAATTTCGTCGATCACCGGGCCAGTGTTTCGACCGATCCGGTCAATGGCGGTATTGGCCATTCGGGTCATCGGCATCTCGGCGGGCAAGACCGTCTCGCCCTGTCTGTCCCATTCCTCGGCCAGTGCGCTTGCAAGCGCTTGCGTCGGTAGCAGCAGCAAGGTTTTGGCTGGCGTCCTGACGGCGCGCCCGTCAAGCTCCACCGCAAAGCCACCATCCCGCGCAGCAACGGTGACGTTCTTGTAAAATCGCTTCATAGGCCTGCCTCCCGCACCGCACCAACGATGTCGGGAACCGCGTCAAGCACGTCCAGCGCGCCGGCTTCCAACAGTTCGTCTGGGCCATGATACCCCCATGACACACCAAGCCCACGCGCCTTCGCCGCCAGCGCCATTTCCATGTCATAGGTGGTATCACCGATGACCAGGGTCGTCTCCGGCGCGGCGCCGGCTTCGATCATGGCCCATTCGACCATGCTCGGATGGGGCTTTCCGGGGTGATCGTCGGCGGTCTGCAAAGTCACAAAATAGTGGTCCAGTCTGTGCACGCTCAACACTGACTTGAGACCCCGCGTCGACTTGCCGGTAGCCACCCCGAGTACGTACCCCGCCGATGCAAGCGCCTCCAGCACCTCGCCCATACCGTCATAGAGCGGTTCCTCACGTCCTTCCATACGCAAGCGCTGGAAACTCTGCTTGTAGGCTTCTACAAGACGCATGATCGTGTCCCGGTCGCCATCGGCCTCGGGCAGCAACCGGGCCACCGCAGCCGCCAGGGACAACCCGACAACCCGGCGCACCGCGGCTTCGGGCGGTGGCGTTAAGCCGTGCATGGCAAACGCTTCGGCCATGGCGGTGGTAATCATGTGCTGGCTGTCAACCAGCGTGCCATCGCAGTCGAACAGGAGGAGCTTCGCATGGGCCATCACAAAGTCTCCGGAAACGGGTCCACGTTTTCGTCCGCGTTGAACCCGAAGAGCCGCCAGCTTTCCGCCATGTGCGCCGGGAGCGGGGCGGTCACATCAATGGTTCCACCGCGCGGATGGTCCAACACGATACGCCGGGCATGGAGATGAAGTTTGCCGCTGACCTGGCCCGCAAGATGCGCGGCCTTGCCCCCGTACTTGCCGTCCCCGACAATGGGGTGGCCCATGTGCACGCAGTGGACACGCAACTGGTGGGTCCGTCCGGTAAGCGGCATCAACGCAAGCCACGCCGCCTTGCGCGCCGCCCGGTCCATGACCCTGTACAGGGTGACCGCCCGCTTGCCATCCCCGGAGACCTCCATGCGCTCGCCCCGCGACTGAGCTTCTTTCGCAAGTGGAGCCGCAATTCGGCCCTCCACCATCTCCGGCACCCCGACGACCAGCGCCCAGTAGATCTTGCGTGCGCGACGGCTTCTGAACGCTTTGCCGAGCGTCGCCGCCACCCTGCGGGTCTTGGCAAGGACCAGAACGCCACTGGTATCCCGGTCGAGGCGGTGCACCAGAAGCGGTCGCTCGTCACCCTCGCGGAGTGCTTCTAGCATCCCGTCGACATGCCGGCTGGTCCCCGTCCCACCCTGGGACGCCAACCCCGGCGGCTTGTCGAGCACCAGAACGTCGTCATCCTCGTATAGCGTCATGGCGCGGATCGCCGCCACATCTTCCGGCCGTACGGGGGTGCCGCGCCGGCGCACCTCGGACTGGGCGGCGCCAAGCGGCGGCACCCTGATTTCGACACCAGCTTCCAGCCGCTGTCCCGCCTTGGCGCGTTTGCCATCGACACGAACCTGGCCGGTGCGCAGCAATCTGGCAAGGCGACCGAATGGCAGGTCGGGATAATGGCGCTTGAACCACTTGTCGAGACGCAGGCCGTCGTCCGCATCGGCCACCGTGATCCGGTTGACACCGCTCATGACAACCAGGCCCTGGAAAAGGCAAGGCCGGCGAACAGGCCGACAATCGCAAAGAAGACAGATCCACCCACATAGAGCGCGGCCAGACCGTAGGCGTGGCGCTCCATCAGCAGACCGGCTTCCAGCGAGAAGGTGGAAAAGGTTGTAAAACCACCCAGAACCCCGGTAACCACGAAAGCCTGGGCGGTGGGGCTCAGATGATAGCGCAGCGCCAGAGCCTCCACCAGAACACCCATCAGAAAGCAGCCAACCACGTTGACGACAAGCGTTCCAAAGGGAAAGGTCCCGCCCGTGAACCGCATGACCCAATGTGTGGCCAGGTATCGTGCCATGGCGCCGATGGCGCCGCCCGCCGCAATGCTCGCCAACATCTTGAGTGTATGCATTCGAATTCCCTTACACCACGCCGAAGGTCCAGCCTTCGGTGAGGCGGACTTTATCCGATAACCCTGGCGGTTTCCATATGGCGGGGTCACCCCCGGCAACAAGATTGCGTAACCCCGCCGCCGACACCAGAACGTCCGTTTCATGGTCGGATAGCGCCGATGCGTCCTCCCCCCGGAACGGTGCACTGCCCAGCGCATCCAGCGCCGCCTTCAGTTGGTCCGGCGTGCGCACCTTGACCCCATGAATGCCGGCACGTTTGAGAAAAAGCCGGCTATACATCTCGACCAGACAGCTTTGACCGGTTGCCGGCGTGGCGAACGGCCAAACCACAAGACTGCGCAACCTCTCGCAGAGCCGGGCCAGCAGACGCATTCCCGACAGCGAGGCCAGCCCCACCTGCGCCGGCCCGATCAGATTGTAGACGCTCTCGGCCGGCCCGAACCCGGCATCCCGGCAGCGCGCCTCGGTCACCCGAAGCCGCGGCTTGTAGGCGCCGCCCAGGTGCCCCGGCCAGCGAAACAGCGGCGCGAACCGGTCCGCCTCCACGAAATGGCGGGCGTAGAGGTGATCGTCGCCGGCACAGACCCGCTCGACCAGTCGCCAAATGTCCCGGGCATTGTCCACCTTTGGCGAACCGAACGGAAAATAGCGCCCTGCGTCCATGAAGGGCAGCGAAAACGAAAAGTCCATGCCGATCAACACGCCGCCCTGCCGAACCTGATCCTCGATAAACGCCACCACTTCTTGTCGCGACCAGGCGTTGCCACGGGGCGGCGCAACGAGACACGGTGCAGCTTGCCCGGCGTCAGCGATGGCTATGGCCAGGCCCGGCAGATGCTTCCCTTTGGCGCCGCTCCAGTCGATGGCGACGAAGCGCTCGAACATCACGTCTCGGTGTCGCGTGCCGCCTGAACCCGGAGCTTCTCCCAGTACTTCAGGCGTTTGACAATCTCCCGCTCAAACCCCCGCTCCGGTGGAACATAGAACCGCTCGCGTTTCATCTCGTCGGGAAAATAGTTCTGCCCCGAAAACCCCTCCGGCCTGTCGTGGTCATAGGCATATCCCTTGCCGTACCCCAGATCTTCCATCAATCTGGTCGGTGCGTTCAGGATATGCGCGGGCGGCCTCAGCGAACCGGTCTTGCGGGCCGCGGCCCTAGCCGCCTTTTCTGCCGTGTAGGCGGCGTTGGACTTGGGCGCCGTGGCGAGATAAATCACCGCCTGGACCACGGCAAGCTCGCCTTCCGGACTGCCCAGAAACTCATAGGCATCCTTGGCTGCAAGCGCCTGGACCAGGGCCTGGGGGTCGGCAAGGCCGACGTCTTCGCAGGCAAAGCGCACCAGTCGCCGGGCAATATAGAGGGGGTCTTCCCCCGCCACCAACATGCGCGCCGTCCAGTATAACGCCGCGTCCACGTCTGACCCTCGCAAGGACTTGTGGAGCGCGCTGATCAGATTGTAGTGCTCCTCCCGATCCTTGTCGTACACGGGCGCACGGCGTTGCACCGCCTCGACCAGATCGCCCGCGTCAAGCGGCTTGGAAAAGCTCTGCGACAGCAGCAACTCGGCCATATTCAGCAAATAACGCCCGTCACCATCCGCCATCGCCTTCAGTGCGGCCCGGCCCTCGTCAGTGACCGGCAGGGAACGGCCTTCCAGCGCCTCCGCCCGGGCCAGCAACGCTTCAAGAGCGGCCTCATCGAGCCGATGAAGCACCAGAACCTGCAGGCGCGACAGCAGAGCCGCATTGAGCTCGAACGACGGGTTCTCCGTCGTCGCACCCACCAGCACCACGGTCCCGTCTTCCACATAGGGCAGAAAGCCATCCTGCTGGGAGCGGTTGAAACGATGGATCTCATCCACGAACAGAAGCGTTCCTCTCCCGGCCTGGCGACGCTGGCGCGCCGCTTCGAACGCCTTGCGCAGGTCCGCCACGCCGGAAAACACCGCCGAGATCTGCACGAATTCCATATTCACATGGTGCGCGAGAAGGCGTGCAATGGTGGTCTTGCCCGTGCCAGGCGGCCCCCAGAATACCAAAGAAGTCAGGCGGCCGGAGGCGAGCATCCGGCGCAACGGACCGCTT
>RFJA01000169.1 GCA_003695065.1 Alphaproteobacteria bacterium | reverse complement strand
GGCTGACGCCGGTGCCGCCCCGGGCGGGCACACTCAAGGCCGTGGCATTGACCGACATCATGACCGACGGGCTGTCGATGGTTTACAGTTTCTTCGCGGATACCGACGACCGGCGCAGCCTTGGGACCTTTCTGATCCTCGATCATGTGCGCCGCGCCCAAGCCATGGGCAAGGCCTATGTCTATCTGGGCTATTGGGTGAAGGAAAGCCCCAAGATGGCCTACAAGTCCCGCTTCCGTCCGCTCGAACGGCTGACCGCCGACGGCTGGGTGGAATTCGCAGAGGACCAGGGTTCGAGACCCTAGGCGCTCGTTCCCCGTGCCACGACGGCATCGCCCACAAAGGGGTTGGTGCGTCGCTCCTCGCCGAAGGTGGACACCGGCCCATGGCCCGGCACGAAGGTGACATCGTCGCCCAACGGCCAGAGCTTTTGCGTGATCGAGGCGATCAGCGCCGCATGATCGCCGCGCGGAAAGTCGGTGCGCCCGATGGAGCCCTTGAACAGCACATCACCGACGATGGCGAGCCTTGACGGTTCGTGGAAAAACACCACATGGCCCGGTGTGTGGCCAGGGCAGTGAATCACGTCGAACTTCAGGTTGCCTACCCTAACCGTGTCGCCATCATTGAGCCAGCGGTCGGGCCTAACATTGCGCCCGCCGGGTAGCCCCCACCTGGCACCCTGTTCGGCAATGCAGTCGAGCCAGAAGGTCTCCTCGGCCTCCGGCCCTTCAATGGGTACCCCGGTTTTCTCCGCAAGCTCCGCCGCCCCACCCGCGTGGTCCAGATGGCCATGGGTCAGCAGGATCTTTTCAAGCTGAACCCCATGCTTGGCGATAACCTGTTCGATCCGGTCGAGGTCACCGCCAGGGTCCACAACAGCGCCCTTCATGGTCTCCTCGCACCACAGAACCGTACAGTTCTGCTCGAACGGCGTAACAGGCACAATGGTCGCCTTGAGTTTCTCTGTCATTGACGCTTCCCCGTCATCACGCACCTCGGAACATGCCCCCTCTAGGTAACAACGCTGCTGCGCCAGGTAAAGCCCGGCGACATTTTCGTGACTCAAACCAGGTTTCGCGGATCGAGCCATATTTGTTATTGCAACTTATTATCATTTTCGTGTAATTGATGGCGATCGATTGAATTTTAACGGGCCGGCGTTTTCTACCGCGTCCGAAAACCGATTCAGGTAAAGGATCTGTCATGCGTTGTCACCGCTTCTTCATGTCTACCGCTTCCATTCTCGCCCTTGTGCTTCCCACGCTGGCACTTGGAAACGAGTCACTGCCCGGCTCTTCCCATCTTGAGGAAATCCATGTTACGGCCACCAGGACAGAGAAAAGCGCTGTATCGATCCCGATCAAGGTCAATGTGTTTGACGAAACAGAGATCCGCCTCCAGCAGACGCTGTCCACCAGCCCAACGGAAATGCTCTCGAAACTGGTCCCCAGCTTTTCTCCAGGCCGGCAGAAGCTGACCGGATCGGGCGAGAGTTTCCGGGGGCGGCGACCGCTCTACCTGATCGACGGTGTACCCCAGTCCAATCCGCTTCGCGACGGGCGGCGGGACGGATTCACCATCGATCCTGAGGTGATCGAACGGATCGAGGTGGTATTTGGTGCCAACGCGATCCAGGGACTAGGAGCCACCGGCGGGATCGTCAACTATGTGACGGTGAGTGCGCCCGAATCGGGAGACCTGGTGCAGCGCGCCTCGGTCAGCCTGACCATCAACGATGACTTCGATAACGAGGGCTTCGGTTTCCGGACACACTACAGTGCCGCCAAGAAGATAGGACAATTCGATGTCCTGGGCTCGATTTCCTTCGAGAGCCGTGGTCTGCAGTTTGATGGTAAGAATCGAGCGATCGCGGTCGATAACGTCCAGGGCGACATCGCTGACTCCGACAGTCGCAACTTCTTCGCCAAACTTGGCTGGGAGCCCGACGACGTACAGCGCGTGGAGTTCATGTTCAATGACTTCCGCCTCGCGCAGGACGGCGACTTTGAATCCATTGACGGAGATCGTGACCTCGGCATTCCGGCGCAATCAGTCAAAGGCACGCCCGAGGGCGACCTTCCGGTCAATGACGTGACCACCATGTCGCTCAGTTACAGAAACGGCGACGTGGCGGGCGGCGTTCTCTCGGCCCAGATCTACTATCAGGATTTCTCCGCTTTGTTCGGCGGCGGTATCTTCGGAACCTTTCAGGACCCGGCGATTGCGCCGGTGGGCACCCTGTTCGATCAGTCGGAGAACAATTCGGAAAAGATTGGCAGCCGTCTCACCTTCGCACGAAATGATATCGCAGACAGCGGAGTCGATCTGATCACCGGTTTCGACATTTTGCGCGACAAGACCTTTCAGCGCCTGGCCCAAACCGACCGAAATTGGGTGCCGGTCACCAAGTTCATCAACTACGCGCCATTCGCACAGATTGATGTCAACCGCATCGAAATGCTTTCCCTTTCAGGCGGGCTGCGCTGGGAGTTTGCGGAACTGAAAGTCCCGGATTTCACGACGCTCGCCGGCAACCGCGACGATTTCCAGCCGGTAGCGGTCGAAGGCGGCAGCCCGAGCTTCGACGAGCCCCTGTTCAACCTTGGCGCCGTTTTCAGCCCCACCGACGACGTGCGCATTTACACCAGCTACGCTGAAGCCTACAGCATGCCGGACGTGGGCCGGGTACTGCGGTCCATATCGGAAGCCGGCACCTCGGTTGACGATTTTCTCAATCTCGCTCCCATCAAGACCGACAATCTGGAATTCGGAGGGGCATGGAGCACAGACCTCGGAGAAATTGCGGTCACCTATTTCGAGTCCACCTCTGGTTTCGGCTCTCGCCTGGTGGCGAATGCGGACGGGATTTTCGAAGTGCGGCGGCAGGCGACCAAAACCAAGGGCTGGGAGATTTCTGGCAAGCTTGCACCCACCTCGTGGCTCAAGGTGCAGGCGGCTTACGCCATTCTCGACGGGTCTTTTGATGGTGACGGCGATGGCCAGCGCGAATCCGATCTGGGCGCCGCCGATATTGCAAGCGACCGCTTGAACGTCGCGCTCGACATCACGCCCGAAAGCCGCTTCAGCGGCCGAATTCAGAGCTTTACCTTCTTCGACAAGACCTTCCGCGACGGCACCGGCGCGCAGACCGCGCGCTTTGACGGCTACACCGTTGTCGACGCTTCTATCACCGCCGACCTCGAGCCGGTTACGGTCACTTTCTCCGTGGCCAATCTGTTCGACAAAACCTACATCACCTATTTCAGCCAGGCCGCAACCAATCGCAACGACCGTTATTTTGCCGGAACGGGTCGAACCTTCACTCTGCGCGCCGCGGCCCGGTTCTAGGGACCGGACTTGCCGTGCGCACGATCCGCAAGATCCATCTGTACGCAGGCCTGGCGCTCTCGACCCTGTTAGTGGTGATTGCGCTGTCCGGCAGCCTCCTGGTCTGGAAAGAGGCGTGGTGGCGGGCGGTTTACGACCCTATCGATGGGCCGCCGCCCGCCCTCACAGCGCAAGACAAGGCCGACGCGCTTGCCATCATCCTCGACCGGTACGGAACCAGCGTGCGGACCGTCAAATTTCCCACAGACGAACTGCCTGCATGGGTTCTTTATCTCGATGATGGCCAAGCCCTGCTGAACGCGACGACTCTGGCCCCCATAGACCAGTGGCGGCGGCGCGAACGGCTGATGCCGTTTCTGTTCGATCTTCACGCCCATTTGCTGATGGGGGAGACAGGGGAGCAGGTTGCAGGGTTTGCAGGACTGGCCGGAGTAGTGATGGCGCTAACGGGGATCATCCTGTGGTGGCCGGCCCGTCGACGGTTTCGCCTTGCCCATCTCTGGCCGCAAGGCACAAGCCGGCCGCAGATGATCCGCTGGCATCGGGACCTTGGCCTTGTGTTTGCACCGCTCCTGCTCGTTCTGCTGCTTACGGGAAGCGGCATGATCTTCTATCAGACCAGCATGGCCGTGCTGAACGGTCTTTTTGGCGCGCCCGAGCGAATATCCGCCCCAATCCCCGAACAGCTACCGGGAAAGCAAGAGCGTCTCACCCGCCACGACCTGACATCGGTCCAGGCGGCGTTTCCGGACGGGCAGATCGTTTTCTACAGCCCGCCACGCGAAGGCAACCCGACCCACAGCTTCCGCTTGAAGCGTCCCTGCGAAATCCATCCCAATGGCCGCACCAGAGTCGTGGCCGCAGCGACGGACGGGGAAATCCTGCTTACATCGGACGCCTGCGCCGTGGCAGGTGGACAGAAGGCGCAGAACCTTCTCTATCCGCTCCATGCCGGCAAGGTTGGCAGCCTCTTCTACAAGTGGCTGGTGTTCGCGGGCGGTCTCACGCTTGCGGCTCTGGCGTTCAGCGGCGTCTGGGCCTACGCCCGCAAGATTGCCAAGGGAGAACGCCGCAGACGCCAGCCGTCCGCGCGCCCCATCGCGTGATTGATTGGTGTCGAAAATCTTTACACACCGCCCCCACCCGTCACAGGAAAATCCCGTAATCTCCTAAAATACAACGCTAAATAATTGTGGCACAAAATATATGTGGTGGGCTTTGGTGTGTTTAAGAACAGGAAAGGGATATCAGGTGCGTAAATTTACTTTGGATCTTGGGGCCCTGGCCATTGCACTGCCAATGCCCCCCAGGCGGGACCCATCGGGATTGGCGACTTCAGCGGTTCGGAATTTGTCAGCACTTATGACGGGCTCGGCCTGTCGTTTCTGACTCCGACCCAGCTGGTGATCGACGGAAATACCTATACAACCGATAGTGGCGCGCTCCGGTATAACGCCAGTTTTGACGCCAACTGTTCGAACGAGTGCATCGGAAACAACTCGGATCTCGGCTGGATCGATATCGTTCTTGGCGCACCGGCCACACGGGTGGGTGCGCTGGTGGGTGGTGCCAATACCAGCTACAACGGTTTCGTTGAGTTTTTTGATGTAACAGATTCGCTCCTTGGCACCATCAATTTCGGGAACAACAATGGCCTGGTGTTTGCCGGCTGGGAAGACGCGGGCGGTATTGCTCGCGTGCGCGTCACCGATACGGCCCAAAACAGCCGGATCGTCCACATGGAAGACTTCCGGTTTGAGCGTGGTGACATCCAGGTGCCTGCACCGGTTGGTCTCGGGCTTTTGGGTCTCGGCCTCGCGGCAATGGGGCTTGGCGTCCGGCGCCGCCGCAAGTCCTGACCAGCGTTGACATAACCCAAAGAAAAAGGCCCGCTCTGCGG
>RFJA01000168.1 GCA_003695065.1 Alphaproteobacteria bacterium | reverse complement strand
GGGACGGTGTGCTGGGCGATGACGGACCTGCCGGCGTAGCCATTCGCGAGGAGGTCGTGGACCTCATCCGTCAACTGGATGACCGCGGAATCGTCCAGAGCATCAGCAGTAAGAATGACCATGAACGGACATGGAAGTTTCTCGTGGAAAAGGGTTTGGCGGAATACTTCATTTATCCTGAGATCAACTGGATGCCCAAGAGCGAGGGCATTCGGCGGATCGCGGACAATCTCGGATTGTCGACCAATGCCTTCGCGTTCGTGGACGATTCGGATTTTGAACGCGGCGAGGTGAGCTCCGAGATTCCCGAACTGCGAACCTACGACGCGCGCAAGCTCACCGGACTTTTGAAGCGTCCTGAATTTGATGTACCGGTCACGGTCGAGGCAAGGAAGCGGCGTCAGATGTATCGCGAAGAGTCTCATCGGCGAGGCTTGCAGCAGGAATACCGATCCGATTACCGAGCCTTCCTCCGCAGTTGTGAAATGCGGATGACGATCTCTAGTCAGTTCGATGAGGCGGCCATCGAGCGCTGCGTGGAACTGCTTCAGCGCACCAATCAGCTGAATCTTTCCGGCAACCGCCACGACCGGACCGGGGTCGAGCACCGTCACCGCCCCACCCGGAAAGAAGGGTCCCACCGTAACCGGACGTCCGGCCGCGCGTGGGTTGGCGAGCGCGTCGGCGAGGCGGAGACTTCCCGCCAGCTCGAAACTGTCGGAGAGCGCGGTGACGTAAAAACGTGTCTCGACATAATCCGAGACCCGCCATCCGAGATTGGCGTGACCATAGATGCTGCGCACTCCGCTGTGCTCTCGATAGCCATTGCCTGTGAGCCCGGTGATCCCCACCCAATAATCAACATCGTCGTTTTGGCCCGACAGCGATGCGTTGGCACGGAAGGTGTCGAAGCTGCCACCCTCGGCTCGCAGGCTGATCGGGGCGCGTGCGGTGCGCCCCGTGGGACTGACGATATTGACCGCGCCGCCGAGCGAGGCCGCGCCGAAGCGCAGCCCATTGGCCCCCTTGAACACCTCCATGTAACGGATGGTGAGCGGGTCCACCTCCTGAAACTCGGTCGCGCCCGAGGCGCGGCTGATCGGCACCCCGTCGCGAAACACGGACAGGCCGCGCCGTTCGAAGCTGGAATTGAGGCCCGAGCCGCGAATCGAGACGCGGCTTTCACGCTGTGCACTGGTGTCGGCAAACACGCCAGGTGTTAGCTCCAGCACATCGCCGATCGACTGGGCGAAAATGTCGGCAAAACCTTTATCCTCGACAAGTCCGGTCGCACCGGGGATCCGTTCAAGCTGCTCGCGGGCTGCGTCCGGACTGGGGGCGGTGGGGCTTCCCTGCAAACGGGCGGTGACGATGATCTCTTCCTGCCACTGGCCGACGCCCTGAGCGTTGAGCGGAGCGTGGAAGGTACCGGTCGCGGCGGTAAGCATGGTCGCGCCGAGCAGGGCGCGAGACGCGGTTTTGAATTGCATGATATATCCCGGAATTCCGTCTGTATGAGCCCCGATGCGGCGACGCACCCGGGCCTCTGCCATGTTGGGTCAGCGAACGGGACGGCTACGCATGCCGGCGTCCAACACCGGCGCGCAAAGCCTGACGATCAAACGGTGAGGGACGGTGGCCCGCGTAGCAACGGGCGAAGGAAGGAGAGGTCGCGGGCGGGCGGTGCCTGCAGCGGCACGGGCCCGGACAGCGTGACCAAATCCATTGGTCCGGCCAGATGGACCGAATCCGTGCCGCCGAGAGCGGCGTGGCCGAGCCCCGAAAAGGCGCAATGCTGAACCTCGTCAGCGGCCGTCGAGTGATTGTCGCCGGCGTCACCCTTGCCCGGGATGGCGATCTTCATCTGCCGGGATGTGCCACTGGCAGCGGAGCAGATCGTCACCGTGAGGAAACCGTCGCCATCGCGCGACACCATGAAGCCTGGCGGTACCACGGCCTTGACGGCCACAGTAAACGCCAGCAGCAACAGGGTTAGCCGGGTGTGGCTAATGAGAAGGGTGCGCAGGCGACTCACCAGCGGTTCCTTGGCTGCCGTCATTCAAGGTGTTACTGCCAGCCCCCGGCGTTCCGCCAGCCGGAACGGGAGCCAAGCGCTTGGTAGCACACGTGCGTTTTCAAGTCAATGAGGTGGTGGTGCTGGTAGCTCGGATCAGGCGGGTACGCGTTTGTCGCTCCTGACCCCATAGACGCGCCTCTCCGCCAAGGGCGCATTGTTCGATTGGTTATGGTTGAATATAAATATTGATATCTTCGATATCATTAGTTATATCTTAAAAACTCTTATAGATACTCTGGATATCGCACTATGATCACCGGCCCACAGATGCGCGCGGCACGCGCCCTTCTTGGTATCGACCAGCGAACTTTGGCCGAGCTGTCCGGATTGTCCGTCCCGACCATACAGCGCATGGAGGCCAGCGCTGGCAATGTGCGGGGTGTGGTCGACAGCCTGGCCAAGGTCGTGACGGCGCTGGAACTCGCCGGTGTTGAACTGATCGGTGAAGGTGCCTCCAGCACAACGGGCGGGCGCGGTGTTCGCCTGAAATCTCCCCATCCCGGATAGCCTCCCGAACGTCGCGTCGGCGCCCGCCGACCCATGCGAGCGTCTCCCATGCAACCCGTTTAAGGTGCGGCCCGAAATGAAAGACGAGACCCGACAGACGGGCGACACGCCCAGCTTCGCCGAGCTTTATACACCAAAACTTGTAACCGTCCTTCGCGAGGGCTATGGGCTGCCTCAGTTTCGTGCCGACGCCGTCGCGGGGCTCACCGTCGCCATTGTAGCGTTACCCTTGTCCATGGCGATTGCCATCGCCTCAGGCGTGACCCCGGCGCAGGGGCTTTATACCGCCATTGTCGGGGGATTTCTCGTTTCGCTTCTGGGTGGGTCCCGGTTCCAGATCGGCGGACCAGCGGGCGCCTTTATCGTGCTGGTGGCCGCGACGGTCGCGCAGCACGGGATGGAGGGGTTGATTCTGGCGACCTTCCTGTCGGGCTTCTTGTTGGCGATAGTCGGTCTCCTGCGGCTTGGCACCTTCATAAAGTTCATTCCCTATCCGGTAACGGTTGGCTTCACCGCCGGGATCGCGATCATCATATTCGCGAGCCAGATCAAGGAACTGTTGGGTCTGACCCTGGATCATGAACCGGGCGCGTTGCTGGAGAAGCTCATGGCTCTCTGGGAGGCACGCGAAAGCCTGACCCCTGCAGCAATCCTCGTTTCGACAGCGACGATCGCAACGATCCTGGGCTTGCGCAAATGGCAGCCGCGCTTGCCGGGCATGCTGATCGCCATTGCCATCGCAGCGGCGGCAACAGCAATCTTGCACCTGCCGGTGCAGACAATCGGCACGAAGTTCGGCGGCATTCCCCCGACCTTGCCGGCCCCGAATCTGCCGAACCTTTCGGTCGAGAAGATCATGGCGGTTCTGCCCGCCGCCGTCTCCTTCACGCTTCTGGGCGCCATCGAGTCGCTCTTGTCTGCCGTCGTCGCTGATGGCATGACCGGGCGGCGGCACCGTTCAAACTGCGAACTTCTGGCTCAAGGCGTGGCCAATATCGGCTCGTCGCTTTTCACCGGCTTTTGCGTGACCGGCACCATTGCGCGCACCGCCACCAACGTGCGCTCAGGCGCGCATGGCCCGATCGCCGGCATCCTACACGCGGTCTTTCTGCTTCTGTTCATGGCTGTTGCCGCGCCCCTCGCTGCCTACATTCCGCTCGCAGCGCTAGCCGCGGTTCTTGCTGTTGTCGCCTGGAACATGATTGAAAAACATGCCATCGCGATCCTCGTGCGGTCGGGCTGGGGCGAGGCGACGGTCCTTGCCACCACCTTTTTCCTGACCATCTTCCGCGACTTGACTGAAGCCATCGTGGTCGGCTTCGCGATCGGGTCTGTCCTCTTCATTCATCGCATGAGCAAGACAACGGCAATCGCAACCCATACACCCTTCGTCGGTCGGGACGAGGCGGACAGCGCCCGTCCGCGCGGGCGCTATGATGAAGACGTCGCAGCGAATCCCGAGGTCGTGGTCTACCGTATCACCGGCGCGCTCTTTTTCGGTGCAACCGCTTCCATCGGCTCAGTGCTCGACCGGATCCAGGACAGCCACAAGGCGCTCATTGTCGACTTCTCGGCGGTGCCCTTTCTCGACTCGACCGGCGCCAACATGATCGAAAGTCTGGCCCACAAAGCCCATAAACGCGGCGTCGCTCTCTGGCTGACGGGTGCCAGCCGTGACATCAAAAGGGTCTTTGTAACCCACGGTCTGAAGCGCCCACTGGTCCACTACGCCAACACGATCGAGGACGC
>RFJA01000012.1 GCA_003695065.1 Alphaproteobacteria bacterium | reverse complement strand
GGTGGCGACGGGGCGCACGCCGACCCAGTTGGCGCGCGCTATCGAAAAAGAGCTCAGCAAGTACATTCAAAGTCCGATTGTCACGGTCATTGTCACCGGTTTCCAGGGGCCGCTTGCCCAGCAGGTGCGAGTCGTGGGCGAGGCAGCGCAACCGCAGGCCATTGCCTATCGGGCCAACATGACGTTGCTTGACGTGATGATTGCGGTGGGCGGACTGACGGAGTTCGCGGCGGGCAATTCGGCGCGGCTGGTGCGCACGGAAAATGGTCGGCAGCGGGAATACGGGTTGCGAATCAGTGACCTGTTGAAGGATGGCGATGCTTCCGCCAACGTCAGTATCTTGCCGGGCGATGTGATTATCGTTCCCGAGAGCTTCTTCTGACCGGGCCGCCTTGCAGCCAGGGTCATGAGGAGCCGGACGGAAAAGATGGAGTACGGGGACGCCGTCGTGGCGAGGCTGCTCCCCGTGATCCAGCAGTGTAGCGCCCGGAACGGCGTAAACAGGCGGATAGTGAATTTTTCACCGGGCGCCATACTGTGTTCATAAATGCTTCTTAAATGTTTCAGTGGCACTTAAAGACAGGCGGCTCATACTTCAGTGCATGACACCGATGGAAAACGGGATCGTCGGGGGAGTGAAACAAGAGGTCGGAGCACTACCGTTCAAGGAGACCCGTACGTTGCTTGAAGCCGGCAACCACGGGGGGCGGGTTTCCCGTCGGAAAAGGTCATAGGTATGAACGAAGTCTATCAGCAACTGATTTCTATCCTGTACGGGATCTGGCAAAGGCGCAATTATGCGCTGATAACCGCGTGGGTGGTTACCGTCATCGGGTGGTTTGCGGTTGCCCAGATTCCAAATCAGTATGAAGCATCGGCCCGCATTTATGTGGATACCCAGAGTATGCTGAACACCCTGATGAAGGGTATGACGGCAAATACCGATGTGCTTCAGCAGCTCAATATGGTGCGTCAGACGCTTATCAGCCGGCCCAACATGGAAAAGGTGGTGCGGATGACGGATCTTGATCTCCGCGCCAAGAATGAATCCGAACTGGAGGCCATCATTCTGGACCTCCAGAAACGGATCAGCCTGCAGTCGTCCGGCGTCAATCTGTTCAAGCTGGGCTTCGAAGACAAGGATCCCGAGCTGTCCAAAAAGGTCGTTCAATCCCTTTTGACCCTGTTTGTGGAGGCCAATATCGGGGCAAGCCGCAAGGATCTGGCTGGGACGCGCCGGTTCCTCGATGAACAGATCCGCAAGCACGAGCAGGAACTGGCAGCGGCAGAGCGGCGCAAGGCAGAATTTCAACAGAAGAACCTGGGCTTTCTGCCCGGAGAGTCGAGCTACTTTGACAAACTGCAAGAGGCGCGGAGCGACCTGGTTGTTGCAAACGCAGCCCTTGAGGAAGCTAAGTTGCGCCGGGACGAGCTCAACCGCCACCTGAAGATGATACCGCCCTATGTGGTGACGGCCGGTGCGGGTGGTGTGCCGACGGTCGGAGGTGGCTCCGACCTGCCGCAGCGCATTGCGGCCAAACAGCGGCGTCTCGACGAGCTGAGAGAGCGCGGCTACAAGGATCAGCATCCCGATGTGGTGATCATGAAGGAGACCATCGAGGCGCTGCGGAAAGAATATGAGCGCGAACAGCGGGCCATGGTGGAGCGCCTCGAAAAAGGCGATAGCGACAGTGTCGTTCCCGGGTCGGGCATGGTTCCGAACCCGGTGTATGAACAGCTGAAAGTTCGCCTGATCGAGATGGAAACCCAGATTGCGAGCCTGCGGGGGCGGCTCGAACAGAAACAACAGGCGGTTGAAAAGCTGGAGGCCATGGCGCAACGGGTGCCCGAGGTCGAGGCCGAAATGGCGCGGCTGAACCGGGATTACAACATCATCAAGGCCAACTATGAGAAACTGCTGGAAAGGCGTGAGTCCGCGCGCATGGCGCAGGATCTGGAAACCAAAACCGACGGCGTCCAGATCCGGGTCATAGACCCGCCTCAGGTGCCGCAGATTCCGTCGAGCCCGAACCGCCTTCTGCTCCTGACGGGTGTTCTGTTGCTGGGGCTTGGAGCCGGGATCGCCGTGGCCTTCCTGCTCAGCCAGCTTCATACCACGTTCCCCAACGTGCAGCGGTTGCGCGACAGCTTTTCGTTGCCGGTACTGGGCAGCATTTCCGCGCTGGTCAGCGAACGGGAGCGTCGGATGCAGATGCGCAACATGGTGGCGTTCGGTATCGGCGCCGCTGGACTCTTCGGCGCCTATACGGGTGTCATTCTGATCGAAATGTTGCGCGGCAATATCCTCGTTTCCTGATCACAAGGGCAAGACCATGGATCTGATCGAAAAAGCGGCCCAAAAGATGAAGAAAAAGGGAGAAAGCTCCCTTGTCGAGCGAGCGGCCGACAAGCTGGCCGAAAGTGCGCCGCCAAAAGCACCTGGCCGCCCGGAACAGCCCGCAGCCCAGGTCGGGGGCGCGGACCCTTCAAACGCGCCACGTCGTGATTCGGGGCGCCGGTCGCGCCGTGTGGAGATTGATCTTCAATCTCTGAAGGAACGCAACTTCATCACGCCGGACAGCGAGCCAACCACCATGGCCGAAGAATTCCGGATCGTGAAACGCAGCCTGTTGCTGGATGCGTTTGCCAAGGGCGATCACGCCATCAGAAACGGGAATTTGATTCTGGTCACATCGACCCAGCCCGGGGAAGGCAAAACCTTTTGTGCCATCAATCTGGCGCTGAGCATCGCCTCGGAACGAGACGTAACGGTTCTTTTGGTTGATGCCGACACAGCCAAACCCGATGTGCTGCCCACACTGCGGATTGAGGGCAGTTACAAGGGGCTGGTGGATGTTGTTGCGACGGAGGACCTCGATCTGGGGGATTGCCTGCTGCGTACCAATGTGGACAATCTGGTCATTCTGCCAGCGGGCCGCCAACATAATCTTACGACCGAGCTTCTCGCCTCGGAGCATGCCGGGATGGTGATCGAGGATATCGCCAAGCGCTACCCCGACCGCGTGGTGATATTTGATTCGCCGCCGGTGCTTGCCAGCAGCGTCGCATCGGTGCTGGCCCTGCATGTCGGGCAGATCATGTTTGTGGTCGAGGCCGAAAGAACGCGGGAACCGCAAGTCAAGGAGGCTTTGTCACTTGTAAGCTCCTGCGAACACATTAGCTTGTTGTTGAATAAGTCACGCTTCTCAGCCGGAGATAAAAAGTTTGGGACATATTACGGGTACGGCGCCTGAGAGCATTAGCTTCAGGGGGGAACGCTTCGAGTCTTGTTGTCGACGCTGTCGCGCTTTCGGGCCTGGCCTGGGAGCGATGGTACTGGCCGTGGCGATTGCCGGTCAGGCGAGTGCAGGTGAATGGGAAGTGATCCCGAGCCTGGAAATTGTCGAGACCTATACGGACAACGTTGATCTTGTTTCCGAGCAGGAGGACAAGACCGAAGACTTGGTGAGCAGGATCACACCGGGTCTTACGGTGCGGGGCGAAGGTGCCCGCATGACGCTTGATCTCACCTATTCTCCCAGTTTTTTGATCTTCATTGAATCGGATGAAGAAACCGATTTGCGCCATTTTCTGAGTGGAGAGGCCAACGCCGAATTGGCGGAGGACTTTTTGTTTCTGGATGCCCGGGCATCTGTCAATCAGCAGTTTCTGGACCGCGGCGGCGTAATTTCGTCGAATCAGGACAATGCGACGGACAATCGGCGCACGGTACAGACCTATTCGGTGTCGCCGTATGTTGTCCATAACTTCGGAACAGCGGCGACGTCACGTCTACGATATCGGGCGAGCTATAGCGACGTCTCGATCCCGGAGGGGTCAAACCAGTTTGACGATATTCTGCGGGACACCCTGGATCATGATTTGAGCCTGCGTGTAGACAGTGGTCCAAGATTTGGCCGCCTGTCCTGGGGCGCGGAAGCGATCTATACCAAGACGGATCGCGCATCGGGACGATCTGACGCCGATTCCCAGACCGCCCGGCTGTTCGCCGGATATCAACTGAACCGGATGGTCCGGTTGGTTGGCAGCGCGGGCTATGAAAACATCGATGACGCGACACTCAGCCGCGCGCCTAACAATTTTATCTGGGACGTTGGTTTCACCTTGACTCCGGGGCCGCGCACCACGCTCACCGTGCGCGGAGGGCGACGCTTTGGCGAAGAGACCTGGTCCGGAAATCTCGAATACCGGATATCCGATCGCACCATTCTTTCCGGCGGTTATGTCGAAGAGATCACATCCACTCAGCGGGTCTTGATCGGCGAGCTGTTGACCAATCCGGATGGCATTGTGGTTGATCCGGGCGGTTTTTCTCTCATCGACGGTTCGTTCAGGCGCAATCGGGCCTACGCCAGTCTGCGTGGACAACGCGGGCGCACAAGCTTTCTTTTTTCAGGATTCTGGGAAGAACGGGAGCCTGAGTTGGCCCGGCCGAGAGAAGAGAATTTTGGTGGAAGTGCCAGAATAACCCGGCAATTTTCGCGGTACATCTCGGGTACGCTCAGCGGATCGTATCAGAACACGAAATTCGACCGCAGCCTGAACAGGGAAGACGATTTCTATTCGGGTACCATCAATCTCAATTACCAGGTGTCACAATCCATCTCAGGGGGGCTGAGCTATATCTTCACCTATCGTGACTCCACCGACGCAGCGCGCGAGATCATGGAGAATGCGGTGAAGATCAACGTACGTGCAACCTTCTAGAGAGGAGCGATGTACGCCGAGTTCTACAAGCTGAGCGGCCGTCCCTTTCAGTTGACGCCGGACCCGCGGTTTTATTTTGACAGTGCCACGCACAAGAAGGCGATGGCCTACCTCACCTATGGCCTGGCCCAAGGCGAGGGATTCATCATCATCACCGGCGATATTGGCGCGGGCAAGACGACCCTTGTCGGACATCTGTTTGATGAGCTTGATCGGGAGCAGTATGTGGCAGCCAAGGTGGTCACCACCCAACTTGGGGCCGATGATCTGTTGCGACTGGTCGCCAGTGGATTCGGGATTTCCACAGAGGGTGCCGACAAGGCACTGTTGCTGCAGCGCATCCACCGTTTCCTGGTGAACCGCTACCACGAGGGAAAGCGTGCGCTTCTGATCGTGGACGAGGCGCAGAATCTGCCGACCGCCGCTCTCGAAGAACTCAGGATGCTGTCCAACTTTCAGGAGGGCGATCACGCCCTTCTGCAGAGCTTTCTTCTGGGGCAGCCGGAGTTTCGGGAAAAGTGGGCTCATGATCCCGATCTGGAACAGCTTCGCCAGCGGGTGATCGCGACCCATCATCTGGAGCCCATGAACCGCGAGGAAACCGAAGGCTATATCAAGCACCGGCTGGAGCTTGTCGGATGGAAGGGCGACCCCGAGTTTACAAAGGACGCTTTCGATCGCATTCACGACTATGCCGATGGGGTGCCACGGCGGCTGAACACCTTGATGAGCAGGGTACTCTTGCTTGGGGCCATCGAGGAACTGCACAAGATCACGGGGGAGACGGTCGAGGAGGTGATCGACGACCTTGAGCGCGACAACCGGGCAACCGCCAAGTCACGTGCTGACGCGGCCCGCACGGGCGCCGAGCTGCAAGCCATCAAGGGCGCCATGGAAGAGGCGCAGGCCGGGTACAAGGCCAACGGAACCCGGCTTGACGATACGACCCTGAGTGAAATCCTGCGGCGCCTCGACGTGCTGGAGGAATATGTGCGGATGCATGACGAGACCATAAAGCAGGCGCTCGACCTTGCTTCGCGATGGTTCGAAGAATGCGGGGGCGCAGATGAATAAGCCGATGGATGTGGGTGGCGCCAGTGGTTCGAGAGTGCGGCTCCAGAATGCGATGACCGTGGATGTGGAGGATTATTTCCAGGTCCAGGCGCTGGAACCGGTCGTGGATCGATCGCGCTGGGACGAAATGCCGCGCCGGGTGGAGCGCAATACCCACGCGGTCTTGGATCTGTTCGCCGAGACCGGGGTCAAGGGGACTTTCTTCACCCTGGGCTGGGTTGCAGAGCGCCATCCCGAACTGGTGCGCAGAATCGTGCGCGAAGGGCACGAGCTTGCCAGCCATGGCATGAGTCATGTGCGGGCGTCGGAGCAGGACCTCCCAGCCTTTCGTGCCGATGTGCGCCGTGCCAGGGCGGTTCTCGAAGACGTGGCGGGAACGCCGGTCAAGGGATATCGTGCCGCCAGCTTTTCCATCGGGGAAGACAATCTTTGGGCGCTTGATGTGCTGGCCGAGGAAGGATATCGCTACTCGTCATCCATCTATCCGATTCGCCACGATATTTACGGCATGCCCACGGCACCGCGATTTGCCTTCAGACCACTGGACGGAAAGCCGTTCACGGAAGTGCCTGTGACCACCGTAGAGGTGATGGGGCGCAAGATTCCTTGTGGCGGGGGGGGGTATTTCCGGCTGTTGCCTTACGCGCTTTCGCGATGGGCGATGAAGCGGGTCAACGAGTCCGACCAACAGCCCTGCATTTTTTACTTTCATCCATGGGAAATCGACCCGGATCAGCCGGTCCAGCGGGGGCTGAGCTGGAAATCACGTTTCCGCCATTACACCAATCTCCATGTCATGGCCGATAAGCTGCGCCGGGTTCTTTGCGATTTCGCCTGGGGCCGCATGGATCAAATCTTTCTCAAGCCGAACCCGTAATGGATGTCAGAACTCTCACATCGGCCGATACGGCGCGGTGGGACGCCTATGTGGAGGCCCATCCGGACGCCACCTTTTTTCATCGCTCCGGTTGGGCACGGGTGATCGAGGATGCGCTTCGCCGACCCTGTCATTTTCTGTTCGCCGAGCGGAACGGGGAGATCCGGGGCGTGTTGCCTCTGGTTGCGGTCAAGAGCTGGCTGTTTGGCAAATCACTGATAT
>RFJA01000167.1 GCA_003695065.1 Alphaproteobacteria bacterium | reverse complement strand
GAGAAGTTCGGGGTGGCGGGGGTGTGTCAGGACGGCGAGGAGGGTGTCGGCGATATTGGAAAAGGCTTGCCCCGCTTCCTGGGCGTCCACAGTTGCACGGAGCAACTGGACGCCGACGCGAAACTTTCGCTCGTTGACCCAGATTCGGGTAATGTCGAGCACATCCTGATAATCGCTGGCCCGGGAAACCGCTTGTTCCAGCTCCGCCCTCAATTGCTCGGACGGTTCCAGCGGCTCAAAGAACTCGGGGCTAAGAACGGCGTCAAGCAACAGGGGCCGGCGCGCCAACTGTTCAGCCAGGGCCGGCGCCTTGCCCAAGATTTCAGCAAGCACATCAAGCAGCCAGGGATTGGCCTGAAACAGAGACAGAATCTGCACGCCTGACGGCAGTTTGCCCAGGAAATCATCGAATCGGGTCAGTGCCAGGTCAGGGTCGGCGGTTTCGGCGAAGGCGGCAAGGAGGCGAGGCAGAATCCTGGACAGCAAATCACGTGATCGTGGCGTGCGAAGGGCCCGATAGCGGCCAAAATGCCAGCCTTCCACGAGTGCCGCGATGCGCTCCGTATCGCCATAGCCAAGGTCTTCCAGCGTTTTGAGCATTTCCGGCGAGGTCACATCGGCGGGAAGGGTAATTGCGTGGTCGGCTGCGTCGTGACGGTCAACGCCGGGGCGTTCGAGCAATCCGTCATAGAGCGCCTTGACCCGGGCGAGATGGGAAAGCAGCGCTTCGCCAAAAGCCTCCGGCGAGGGGTGGCCGAGAAAGGTTGCAAGATGAGCAACGCCCTCGTCGGTCTCCGGTATCTGGTGGGTCTGTTCATCGTTGATCATCTGGAGGCGGTGCTCGACCCGGCGCAGAAAACGATAGGCCTCGCTCAGATCGGTGTGATCCCGACTGCTAATTCGATTAAGCGCCTTGAGCGCATCAAGCGCAGCGAGTGTCTGGGGGACCCGGAGTTCATACTCCCGTCCGCCGGCAATCAGTTGATGAATCTGGGCAAAGAACTCGATTTCCCGGATCCCTCCGCGACCAAGCTTCACGTCATGGCCAGCGACCATGATATCGCCGTGGCGGTGGTGGCTGTGAATCTGCTTCTTGATGGCGTGAATATCGTCAATGGCTGCGAAATCCAGGTGTTTGCGCCAGACAAAGCCTCGGATGCGTTCCAGAAAGCCCCTGCCGGCATCAAGATCACCGGCCACCGGACGGGCCTTGATCATGGCCGCCCTTTCCCAGTTGAGTCCGACGCTTTGGTAGTAGATCTCCGCCGCATCCACCGACAAGGCAAGCGGCGTCGCCCCGGGGTCGGGACGCAGTCGCAGATCGGTGCGGAACACATAGCCGTCGCCGGTGCGCTCCTGCATGACTTTCACCAGATCGCGCGCCAGCCGCACGAAGAACTGCTGCGGGCTTCGCCGGCCGGTATAGCGCACTACCTCATTGTCGAACAGCAGGATAAGGTCCACATCACTTGAGTAGTTGAGCTCTCTTGCGCCCAGTTTGCCCATGCCCAGAACCACAAAGCCCGACTGCCGTCCAAGATCCGGTTTGGCTGGTACGCTGGCGGGATCGGTTACGCCCTCGGGTGGCGCCAATTCGCCTTTCGTCATGCCAGCGCGCAAGAGGTGGGCGACCGCCAGATCCAGCGTGAGTTCGGCGAAATCACTTAAATGGCCGGTCACCTCTTGGAGCGACCATAGTTCCCAGATATCGGCCGCCGCCACGGCCAAGGCGAACCGCGTCTTGGCGCGGCGCAGCGCCGCCATGACCGCATTCACATCGGTCAGTGCAGGCACTTGCCTTGCAAGATCCTCGGTGATTTGCGCGGTGACCGCATCCGGACCCTGTTCGAGCAGGGCGCCGACAAAGTCGGGATTGTTGATCATCGAGCGGGTCAGATAGGGACTGTTGCCAAATATGGCCGACAGGCGATCGCGATTCAAAGGCGTCTCGGCCAGCTCGATCACATGATCGAGGCCAGCGTCGCGCGCCGATGCCAGAAAATCGTTCCATCCGTTTTGAAGACGGTGCTCGAAATAGGGACGTGGGAGGGTCATCGACGTGCTTCGGGCTTTCCTGCATGAAATGAATTCAAATTGTGCGGCCGATCCTATCGGGTTAGTTAAGGGGTGAAAAGTGTGGCGCGGCCGGTATGAGGAGTATGGCGACTGAATCCGGAGACTCGGAAGGTGAATGAGGCGCGAGTATATGCCCATATCCGGTCGGCGATGCGCCTGATCCGGTGGGTTCTGATTGGAATTCTCGTCCTGCTTGCCGGTCTGCTGGTGCGTCTTCACCTCGCACCAATTCCCCTGGACTTTCTCAAGCCGGTGGTGAGCCGGGCGCTGGTGTTCGGCGACCGCGGCCTGCGTCTCGCGTTTGAGGAGGGGGCGCTGGCCTGGGGGCGGGCCGACGGCTTGCGCGACGACTGGAGTTTTCTTGAACTCGATCTGCACGGTGTGAAACTGATTGACGCCGAAAGCCGCCCGTTGCTGACCCTGCCGCAGAGCCGGGTGCGGTTGAGCGGTGTCGCCCTGTTGGCCGGACGTATTGCGCCAGCTGCGCTCGACGTGGAGGGGCTTGAACTTCGACTGGCGTGGGATGGCGGCGACATCGTCGGTGCGCTTCGTCGTATTGGCGCCGAGGAACCGGCTGCGACGACACCGGCAGCTTTGATTCTGGGGTTGCTCGCTCCACCGGATCGGAACGAAACCGCTGGCTATCTGCAACAGGTCAACATCGCCGATGCATTGGTCGTTCTGGATGAAAACCTGTCGGGCAGCCAATGGAGGCTGACCAACACGCGGTTGCGGTTCAGTCGCGGGACGGATCGTATGCTGATCAGCGGAGACGGCCTGCTCAGCCGCGACGGCCATGACCTGACCAGGCTTGATCTGGCCGGAATTTACAGCGCACGATCGAAGGCATCCCACGTGGAGTTGTTGTTCGATCACCTCAACCCCTCTGAAATCGCGGGCGATTCAGAGGCTCTGGCGGCCTTGAAGGCTGTGGACATGGCGCTTTCAGGATCGCTCGGCGCCACCTTCGGGGCGGACCGGGTGGTGCGCGAAGTGAATTTCGATCTTTCGGGCGGTCGTGGACTCATTGAGTTGGCGGGACTTTATCCCGAACCTCTGGAATTCGACCGGGCGCTTGTCAATGGGCGCTATGATCTGGTGCGCCGTCAGGCCACGCTCGAGGATTTACAGCTCGAGTTTGTCGGCGCTACCCTCGCAGGTGATGGCCTGGTGTACTTCACCGACGACGGCCCGGGCGTCCGCTTTTTCGCGGGCCTGCACGATTTGCCGTTCCAGTGGCTCAAAGTGTACTGGCCGCGACGCCTCGGCAAGGGCGCCTATCAGTGGGTATCGCGCAATCTGACCGCGGGGCGGGTCACCGAGGGTCAACTGAGGGTCCATATTGACCCCGAGATGTGGCAGGCCGCCCATCTGCCGGCGGATGCCGTGGATTTCAGCTTCGCTTTTGTCGATACAACGGCCCATTATCTGCGGCCGATGCCCCCCATTATCGGCGGCAGGGGACGGGCCCGGCTGGACGCCCAACGGTTCCAGCTCTGGGCCGATGGGGGTAGCACCGGAGGGGTGAGTGTAGGCGGCTCCACCATCATATTTGACGATATTCACCTGGGGGGCGGGAAATCGCGCGCCAATGTCGACGCTCGGCTGGCGGGGCGACTGAGCGACGTGCTCGCCGTCATCGATCACCAGCCGCTTGGTTATCCCTCGCGCTACGGCCTGGACCCCGATGCTGTAGACGGGCAGGCGCAGATCAAGCTGAAGCTGTCCTTTCCGCCAGTGCGTGGCCTGACGCTTGGCGACGTCACGTTCGCGGTGGGGGCGAAGATTGCGGCGCTCGGCATTCCAGATCTCTTCGAGGATGTCGGCATAACGGATGGGCAGATGCAGCTCGATATTGATCGCGGGGGAATCGATGGCAAGGGCAAGGTCTCGCTCAACGATATTCCTTTCGATCTCCTTTGGCGAGAAGATTTCGAAGGGCAGAACGACTATCCGACCCGGTTCGAACTGACCGGCAGCCTTTCCGGTGATCAGTGGGCGGTGTTGTCGCTGCCCATTGCCGACTTCGTGGAAGGGCCGGGACGGGTCGGTCTGACCCTTGCGGGGCGAGGCGCCGATATTCGCCTGGGCGAGGGGTCGATCGACTTTCAGCAGGCCAGCCTGGGATTTGAAGAGCTTGGCTGGTCGAAGCCCGCAGGAGCGCCGGCCAATGCCCGGTTTCGAATCGCGACACGGCCGACCGGGGAAACCGAACTGGCCGAGGTGATCTATGCCGACGGGGGGCTGCGGGCCAGCGGCTCGATGCTGCTCGCCGACAATGGGGGTGGGCTTCAGCAGATGGTCATAGACAGTCTTAAGTG
>RFJA01000166.1 GCA_003695065.1 Alphaproteobacteria bacterium | reverse complement strand
CCGGATGGTCCGAATGCCCGACGACGCGCACGGCCATGGCAGACTTACTGCCGCAATCTTTTCGTGCTGGCATCCCCATGTTTTTTCTGCTGGCGGTTCTGGTTGCGGATGCGATTGCCGGCGTCGGCGCGACACCGACTCTTCCTGATGGTTTCGCCGCATTGGGCGAGGGACGTGTTGCCGGGGTCATCGATGGCGACACGGTGGTGCTTGCCGATGGCCGACAGGTCCGGCTGGTGGGCATCATGGCGCCGAAGCTGCCGCTCGGTCGGCCGGGATTCGAGCCATGGCCGTGGGCGCCGGAAGCGAAGGCCGGGCTCGAAGCATTGGTTCTGGACCAACGGGTCGAGATGTGGGGTAGTGCTACAACCCGGGACCGTCATGGCCGGGTGCTGGCGCACCTTGTGCGCGCGAGGGACGGGCTCTGGATCCAGGGTGCCATGGTGGAGCAGGGTCTCGCCCGGGTCTACAGTTTTGTCGACAACCGCGCCGGTGTGGCGGCGCTGTATCGCATTGAAGACGAGGCCCGGCGCGCGGGCCGTGGATTATGGAGCCATCCCGATTATACGGTCGTTCAGGCTCGGGACGCCGAGCGCGCGGTCCGGTCATTCGCGCTGGTCGAGGGGCGGGTGCTCAAAGTGACCCGGGTTGGCAGCCGGACTTTTCTTAACTATGGCGCAGACTGGCGGCGCGATTTTACCGTCAAGATCGGCCGACGGGCAGCCCGGTTGTTCACCGCTGAATCCCTTGATTTGACACAATTCGCGGGTAGGCTGGTGCGGGTGCGTGGATGGGTCCGTTGGGAAAACGGCCCCATGGTCGAGGTGACCCACCCCGAACAGATCGAAATCCTGGACGCGCGGAGCGGGCGCGGCACAGTGGAGGCGGAAAGGCAATGATTACGAACCGGTGGAGACGATGGATTGGTACCGCCCTGGTGGCGCTGACGCTTGCGGCCTGTCAGACGGTCAATCCCGCCACGGGCAAGAAGGAATTCACGCCCTTCATGTCGCCGTCCGACGAGATTCAGCTTGGCCAGCAGGAACACCCCAACGTGGTCAAGCAGTTTGGTGGGGTTTACGACGATCCGAAGGTTGCCGGCTATGTCGCCGCAGTGGGGGGGCGGCTTGCCGCCAATTCCGAGCTGGCCGATCTGGAATTCACCTTTACGGTTCTCAACTCGCCGATCGTCAATGCATTCGCGCTTCCTGGCGGCTATGTCTATGTCACCCGGGGCATTTTGAGCCTGTTCAACTCCGAGGCCGAGCTTGCCTCGGTGCTGGGCCACGAAATCGGTCATGTCACGGCGCGACACACCGCCAAGCGGTATAACCAGGCCATGTTCACCGGTATTTTGGGCGCGGGCGTCGGCATTGCGCTTGGCAGTCAGGCCGCCAATGACCTGATCGCGTATGGGTCGCAGCTTTATCTCTTGGGCTATTCGCGCGATCAGGAGTATCAGTCCGATGAACTCGGCATCCGCTATATGAACCGGGCGGGCTACGATCCTTACGCCTCGGCCGATATGCTGCGTGCTCTGCAGGCCCAGGACGCTTTGGAGGCCAGGCTGGCCGCGGGCGACGCGCGCAGCCGTCCGCCCGAGTTCTTCTCTACCCACCCCAATACCGAAAACCGGATCAACAGGGCCGAGGCGTTGGCCGCAGATTCCGGCGTGGCGCCGGGCGCGCGGCCGCGTCTGCGTGATCGGTATCTCGACGCCATTGATGGAATGCTCTACGGCGACGATCCCGAGCAGGGACTGATCCGGGGACGCACTTTCTGGCATCCGAAGCTGAGATTCACCTTCACTGTGCCCGAAGGCTATCGCCTGATCAACACCGCGGACGCTGTTCTGGTCCAGGGATCGGAGGGCGACGGTGCCATTTTCACCCTGAGCGGTGCCGAAGAGGGCGCGGCCACCACGGCGGTAATGGCCACAGCCTGGAAGCAGCTCGCTGGTGATCGGCCTCTTGGCCAGGTGGAAACGCTGACCATTAACGGCATGGAGGCGGCCACCGGGGCGGCTCGGGCCCGGACACAGGGCGGCGAGGTTGTGGCCCGCATCGTGACCATTCGCTACAGCCCGACCCGGGCCTACCATTTTCTGCTGGTCACACCCGTTGACCTGGTGGAAAGGTTGTCCGAAGGGCTGCGGCGGATGACCTACTCCTTTGATCGGATTCACGAGGATGAGGTGGACAGGATCAAGCCATTGCGGATCAGGGTGGTGACGGTGCGGCGTGGTGATACCGCCACCTCGCTGGCGCGCCAGATGGCGGTGGATGACCATCATCTTGAGCGTTTTCTGGTTCTCAACGGCCTCGAAACAGGGAACGAGTTGCGGGCTGGCGATCGGGTAAAACTGGTCGTCGCGCAATAGGGACGGCCGTTAGACCTCGATCCTGTCAAGAACCGTACCGTCAGGGGCAAAGCAGACTGCGGCCAGTGTGCCGCCATACCCGCACCCACCGTCCACCGTAGCCGCAAAGGGGCGGGCGAGGTCGAGGCCGCGGTGCCGGTGATCGTAGCCGCGAATGACCCGGGCAAAATTCTCAAAGGGGCGTGCCAGCCGGTCAAAGGCGCCGCTGTCCCACCAGAACGTATCGCCCTGCATGGTCAGAGGTCGCGACGGGTCCACCGACGCATGCACCAACAGCAGGCCGCCGTCGGCAGTCAGCGCCGCCCGTTTCAGCCCGGTCAGCCATTGGTAGTGTCCAGGGGTCCGGTGTATCGCCGCACGCAGGCCGTTGGTCCATTTTGCGATGGCCACGGTGCCATCGCGGCACTGCGCGCGCGCCGCATCGAGCGTGCTGCCATAGGCTACGATGTTGGGCCCTACACCATGGTCAATGAGCCACTCCAGAATTTCCGAAGGGTTGGTGGCAAACTGCAATTGCAGCAGCTTCGACCACATTTCCTCCTGGGCGCCACGCAGGAAGACAATATCGCAAGCTTCCAGAGATCCCGCCAACCGGGCGAGCATACGGCGACGCATGGACAAAATTTCGTCCACGGTTTCGATGATTCTGTCACCGACCCCAAGGACGTTGCCGAGATAGACCAGGCGATCGCCGGGGGCAAAGTGGCGGGCCAGTTTCTGGTGGAGGGCGCGCAGTTTCGCGGCCTGACCATGCACCGCACCGACCGCCCACACCCGCGTGGCATGGTCAAGTACGGCAAAGCGGACGTCATCCAGCGAGGAAGCTGCGGAGGGCGACTTGGACGCTGAGGACTCGGGCGCTAAGGGCATGAGTTTGGCTCGACGGAGACGGTTTCGGGATCTTGGGAACCCCAAGGGTATAAAATGAGACAAGCCCGGGGCGCAATGCCCGGGCTTGCCCCGAATTCACAAGGCCAGTCGGTCGCCCGGATCAGGCGGCGCGCAACACCTCTTCAACCCGCTTGACCGCGGCCTGTTCTTCGATTTTTTCGACCGCGGCCACTTCCCGGGCCAGCCGCGCCAGTGCCGATTCGTAGATCTGGCGTTCACTGTAGGATTGCTCCGGCTGATCCTCTGCGCGGTGCAGGTCACGAACCACTTCGGCGATGGAAATCAGATCGCCCGAATTGATCTTGGCCTCGTATTCCTGCGCGCGGCGGCTCCACATGGTGCGCTTGATCCGCGCCCGTCCCTTGAGCGTCTGCAGCGCGGCTTTCATGGTTTCCTGATTGGCGAGCTTGCGCATGCCCAGATTCTTGGCCTTGGCCGTCGGGACCCGCAGCGTCATGCGCTCCTGCTCGAAACGGATGACGTAAAGCTCAAGCTGCATGCCCGAGATTTCCTGGACTTCGATGTCCATGATCCGGCCGACACCATGTTTCGGATAGACGATGTAATCGCCCTTCTGAAAATCAAGCTGCTTATTTTTTGTCATCTGCGAATCACTATTCTTTGGTTGGTTCTGTCCTCGCATCCTTCCGGTCCGAACGACATCAACCTGCCCCCCGATCCCTGCTCAGGACCCGAGGACGGGCTGAACACACAAAAAACCGATCGTCCGGTTGACCGTTAAGAGAATGCGCCTGCCTGTCTAAAGGTTGCACCGCCGAAACGGATTTGTGCAATGTAACATAAAATTAACAGAAATGACAGCCCCTATGACAGATCCAGGGGCTGCCGTACGATGAAAACCGATGGCTGCGTTGCGTGAAGCGTGTCAGATGGTCCACCGTTCCCGCGCGGCCGCGGGGGCGACGATCGGGCTTGGTCAGTCTCCCTCGCCGGGCTTGTCGCTGAAGTACTTGTCGAACTTTCCTTCGACGCCCTTGAATTCGTCGGCGTCCGCCGGCGGTTCCCGCTTGACCGTAATATTGGGCCATTTGGCGGCATATTCTCGATTGATCTCCAGCCACTTTTCGAGCCCGTCTTCGGTGTCGGGCACAATTGCCTCGGCTGGGCATTCCGGTTCGCACACGCCGCAGTCAATGCACTCGTCGGGATGAATCACCAGCATGTTTTCCCCCTCGTAGAAGCAGTCCACGGGGCAGACTTCGACGCAGTCCATATATTTGCACTTGATGCAGGCTTCGGTGACGACGTAAGTCATCCTGTTCTCCCTTTGACCGTCCCGGCTGGTCCTTGTGTTCCGTTCATGCCGGTACTCCAAATCAATCAGTCTTCTAGCGGCTCTTGGCCGTCGCGGGCAAGAGCAAATTTCGCCTCGGCCCGTTTCCGAGCCTTGCCACTTTCCCGGTCGGTTACATGAATGAGCCCGGCAATCCGACGCATCAGGTTGGCTTCATAGTCGTGGACGTCGCCATCGGCCAGCACCACCTCCCACAACAATTCCATGATCTCGGTCCGTTCCTCGACGGGCACATGATCCTTGACGGCGCGGGTGAAGTGGACAAGCTGATTGGCACGAGCCTGGGCTTGTTCTGCCGTGGCGATCAGTGTGGCGACTTCCGGGTCGTTCAGTCCGAACGCCCCTTTGAGCAGCCGGTGAACGGTTGCGCGCTCAGTGTCGTCAAACGCGCCGTCCATATGGCATGCTTCGATCATCAGCGCCGCCACCGCCAGCGCCTCTGCAGCAAAGGGCGTCTGTTCGGGCGTATCGCCCAAAGCGCCCACCAGTTTCCTGAGCTTATTCAGCATGGACCGGTTATAGCATGGGCCGGGTCACAGGCGTCAAAGGGGAAGGGCGAAAAAAGATTAACGGCGCAGCACAAGGTCGTCGCCGCGATACTCAAAGCCGTCGAGACGGCCAAGAAAGCTCATGCCGAGAAGAGACTGGCGCAGCGGCGCACCGTTGACCGAGGCTGTCACATTGGACACCCGCAACGGCCCGATACGCACTTCGGCAAGCTCCACGGGTGCGGCGCGCACCACGCCATTGGCCGTGTCATAGGACTGGGTGTAGTCGTTGGGGGTAAGATACAGGCCCAACCGGTCAGCGTCGGCCGGGCTTAGCACCACGTGGCTTGCGCCGGTATCCACCAGAAAAGGAATGGTGACCCCATTGATGTCCGCCTCGACCCAGAAATGGCCGTCCCGGGCACGGCGCACCACGACTTCGTCGCCATAGGCCGGGAGCTCGGACGAACCGGGCGACAGGTGTTGCGAGGACTGGGCCAGTTTTGCCTCTTGCTGGCCGGGCGCGTCTATGCTGCGGCTTGCAAGGCCGATGACAAATGCGGCCACGCAGCCGGCGATGATGATCCATTTGACCTGGGTGATCATGGGGCAGGTCTCCCACACGGATACCGAAAGTCCGGACCAAATTGTCGGGGGACGGGCTTAAAAGGGGGTTAACGGCTTGTCAATCGGTCATTCGCAGCCGATCAAGAGCGCGGCGATCCCGTTTGGTGGGCCGTCGTCCAGCCCGCTCCGGTGCGGAGGGCGCCGTTGTATCGTCCAGCGGAGTCAGGTCGTCATAAAGCTGCCGGGCTTCGGTCGCTGGCCCCCGCCTGGTGGCAAGCGCGACGATCCGCGCAACCCGGATGCGGTTGCCCTGGGGAAAGGTTAGCACGTCGCCCGGCGCCACCGGGGTGTTGGCTTTCGAGACCCGGTTCCCGTTCACGCGCACCTTGCCGGCCCGGCAGATCCGGGTGGCGAGAGAGCGGGTTTTGAAAAATCGGGCGTGCCACAGCCACCGGTCGAGGCGGTCGGTTGCCGTCGGGGGCGGGGCGGGGGGCGTCACTTTTTGCTCATCGCCTTTTTTAATGCGGCGAGCGCCGCGAAGGGCGAATCCTCGGGCGCGGTCCGCTCGCCGCGCTGCTTGTCACCGGCGCTCTGCGGACTCCGTGCGCCGCCACCGGGCTTGCCCCGTTTCGCCCCGGATGGACGGGTTTCAGCTTTTGTCTTGCCGCCTCCGGGTCGATCGGAGGCGGCCGGTTTGGGCCGGCCTTTCCCGGGCGCGCGCCGCTGGCGCGAAAATTCCCGGAAAAAAAGTTTGAGGGGTTCGGGGGCGGCGCCCCCGGGTGCGGCATCGCCCGGCGCGTCTTGTGCTTGGGCTTCGCCTTCGGGCACTGACTCTGCTTTTAGTTCTGACTCTGCGCACGGGCCTGGTTCCGCGTTCTGCTCAGGTTCTGGTTCCGGTTTGGCTGCCTTTG
>RFJA01000165.1 GCA_003695065.1 Alphaproteobacteria bacterium | reverse complement strand
TTCAAGATCGACGACGTGGTCGGTGCGCTGTCTGTGCACCTGGTGGCCGGGATCTGGGGCACTCTGGTGGTGCCGCTGACCAACGCGGACGCCAGTTTCGTGGCTCAGTTGATCGGTGTGGTTGCCATTGGTGTCTTTGTCTTCGTCACCAGCAGCATCTTCTGGATGGCCCTGAAGGCCACCATCGGAATCCGGATGAGCGACGAAGAGGAAGACAGTGGCGGCGACGTGTTCGAACTCGGACTGGAAGCCTATCCCGAATTCGGCCGCGGATCGCAAAAGATCTGACATCGGAATTTCCGGGGGCGGCACCGCAAATGCACCGCCCCCGGAAACGGGGCGTCCGCTCCCTCAGGGATGCCCCCTATCTCCCAGAACATCTGGTTGATCAACTTTTGGGCAGAAGCGACTTGTTTAGTCCTTCTGCCTATTTTTTAGGCTTATGAAAGTCCTCCAGAAATCTCCCTGCCGTCAGCAATTCCCGGATTCCGGGGATAATCGATCGGTGGCATGAATTTTGTTTGGGCGCGGACACCATAACAACTGAGGGAACATGACCATGACCGAGCTCCAAGCCGGGGCGAACGTTTTTTTCGTCCTGATGGGTGCAATCCTGGTGTTTGCCATGCATGCCGGATTCGCCTTTCTCGAAGTAGGCACGGTACGCCATAAAAATCAGGTCAACGCGTTGGTCAAGATTCTGGTGGATTTCGCCATGTCCACCGTCGCCTATTTTTTTATGGGCTATTCGGTGGCCTATGGCATCGACTTCGTGGCCAGCGCCAGGGAACTCTCCGGCGGTCCGGACAGCACGCTTGGTTTTGCCGCCAATGGCTATGACCTGGTGAAGTTCTTCTTCCTGCTGACCTTTGCGGCGGCCATCCCGGCGATCATCTCGGGCGGTATCGCGGAGCGCGCGCGATTCTGGCCCCAGGCGGGGGCAACGCTGGTGATCGTCGCGCTGATCTATCCGCTGTTCGAAGGCATGGTGTGGGGCGGGCGTCTGGGATTTCAAGGCTGGATCGAGGCCTGGTTCGGCGCGCCGTTCCACGATTTCGCCGGGTCCGTGGTGGTCCATGCGATGGGTGGCTGGATAGCGCTTGGCGCGGTGGTCTTGCTGGGGGCGCGCAAGGGACGCTACGGTCGGGATGGGCGGCCGGTGGGCATTCCACCGTCCAGCATACCGTTTCTGGCGCTCGGCTCCTGGATTCTGTGCATCGGCTGGTTCGGATTCAACGTGATGAGCGCGCAGAGTGTTGACGGGGTGAGCGGGCTTGTGGCCATGAACTCGCTGCTGGCCATGGCGGGTGGTATTCTGGTGGCGCTGATTGCCGGTCGCAACGACCCCGGCTTCGTGCACAATGGCGCGCTCTCGGGTCTGGTTGCGATCTGCGCCGGATCCGACATTGTCCATCCCTTGGGTGCGCTTGCCATCGGCGGGGTGGCCGGCGGGCTGTTTGTGATCACCTTCCAGCTCTGTCAGAACCGATGGAAAATCGACGATGTGCTCGGTGTCTGGCCGCTGCACGGGTTGTGCGGGGCGTGGGGCGGCGTGGCTGCCGGCATTTTCGGGCTTGAGGCTTTGGGCGGTCTGGGCGGCGTCGCCCCGCTTGCCCAGTTTGTTGGCACCGTGGCCGGAATTCTGATCGCCCTTGGCGGCGGGTTTGCGGTCTATGGCGCCCTCAGGGCCACCATTGGCATTCGGCTTGACGAGGAAGACGAGTTCCGGGGCGCCGACCTCGCGATTCACAAGGTCTCGGCCAACCCTGAAGCGGATATTGCCGCCCAGCGCTGATTGCTCCGCGCGGGCGACGCGCGCTTGTAACAGGACAAAAGCGGGTCTAGATTTGGGCCCGCTTTTTCCGTTGGACAATTGACGAGCCTTCACCTTGCGCAATCCACGTCTCGATGCCCTGCCCGACTATCCCTTTCCACGTCTGCGGGCACTGCTCGACGGTGTGGAGCCCGGCGCCGATCCCGTTGACCTGTCGATCGGCGAGCCGCGCCACGGTGTGCCGGTGTTCGTCACGGAGATTCTGGCGCGCCAGCCGGAACTATATGGACGCTACCCGCCCATTCTCGGCACGCCGGAGTGGCGTATGGCGGTGACGGGCTGGCTGGTTCGGCGGTTTGGCGTGCCTGACGGGTGGCTTGATCCGGACGCCAACCTGCTGCCGCTCAACGGGACACGAGAGGGGCTCTATATGTTGGGCATGGTGGTGGTGCCGGTGAACAAGGGCGGCGGGCGACCCGCGGTGCTCATGCCCAACCCCTGCTATCAGGTCTATGCGGCGGCGGCGCTGTCGGCCGGGGCAAAGCCCTGTTATGTTCCGGCCCGGGCGGAGAACCGTTTCATGCCTGCGTTCTCGGCGCTTGGTGAAGATGTGCTCGCCCGCGCGGCCCTCGCCTATATCTGCAGTCCCGCCAATCCGCAAGGAACGGTCGCCGGACTGGAGTATCTGAAAGATTTGATTCGGCTTGCCCGCACCCATGATTTCGTGCTTGCGGTGGACGAATGTTATAGCGAGATCTATGCGGACAGCCCCCCACCGGGTGCGCTGGAGGCCTGCCGGGCGCTGGTGGAGACGGGCGAGGGCGATGCCGACAACCCGTTCGATCGGGTGGTGGTCTTTCACTCGCTCTCCAAACGGTCCAATCTGCCGGGTCTGCGGTCCGGTTTCGTTGCCGGAGAT
>RFJA01000164.1 GCA_003695065.1 Alphaproteobacteria bacterium | reverse complement strand
CTGGAGACCCCGATTGGTGACGAGGAAGACAGTCACCTTGGCGACTTCATTGAAGACAAGAACGCGATCCTGCCCATTGATTCCGCGATTCAGTCGAATCTGCGCGACACCACCACCCGGGTGCTGGCGTCGCTCACCCCGCGCGAAGAACGGGTTCTCAGGATGCGTTTCGGGATCGGGATGAACACCGATCATACGCTGGAGGAAGTGGGGCAGCAGTTCTCGGTTACGCGGGAGCGTATTCGCCAGATTGAAGCCAAGGCGCTCAGAAAGCTCAAGCATCCGAGCCGTTCACGCAAGCTCAGAAGCTTTCTTGAGCAGACCTGAACGGAGGCGGAAAACCATGCGCCGCAGGGCGGCCTGGATCTCGCATCCGGCCGCCTTTTCTGATAAGGAATGGCGGCGAACGCCACTGCGTGGGGCCTGTAGCTCAGTTGGTTAGAGCGGACCGCTCATAACGGTTTGGTCGCAGGTTCGAGTCCTGCCAGGCCCACCACGACTTTCCTTGTCCGGCCCGGATCGACGGCCAATGTCGCTGCCAACATTCCGCCCCAACCCGGCGGCAACGCTCTTTTTGATGCTTCCGCTGCAGGCCCTGCGCGCCTCCCATGAGGCGCGGCAGAATGTCAAAGAAATTTCAGAGGGAGTTGCCGGTTGCTGATGATTTCTTCCATGGCGAAGTATGAAGTGACCGAGTCGAGCTCAACATTTTCGATGATGCGCTGGTAGATCCGGTCGAAAGACTGCATGTCGTGGGTCATGATCTGCAGCATGTAGTCATAATCTCCGCTGATGCGATAGAAGTTGATCACTTCCTCGATCAGTTCGACCTGCCGTCTGAATTTCTGTAGCCAATCTTTGGAATGGTGGCGTGTGCGGATCATGACAAAGACCACCAGGTCGAGGTTTAGCGCCTCCCGCGATAGGACAAGGCGTTGACCCTGCACGACTCCGGCCTTCTTCAACGCCTGAATTCGGTGCCAGCAGGCGTTGGCGGAAAGGCCAACAGCTTCGCCGATCTCCCTGAGAGCAAGTTCCGCGTTCTTCTGCAATACCTTTAGAATTTTATGGTCAAATTCATCCATGGAATTATGCCAATTATGGGATAAATTTCAAAAAATGGCGGTTATTATGCTAACATTATAAGAAATTTTTGATCATTGGTGTGCTATTGTCAAACGGTAAGAACGCGGATGGCGGGGTGCGCGAAAAAAGAAAATATGCATACCGGCTTGATCAGGGATGGTAGGTTATCCTAGAAAGCTTCATCCAGCCAGCCAATATTTGTATGCAAAAATGCCCTGGGACGGAACCGTTCGCACTCCAGATCGACAGGAGTTGTGATAAATCATGGTCGTTGCTCCGGCCAATCTGATGCGGATCACGGCCAGTTTAGGAAGGAAGGCCTCAATTATGAATACGACCAGATATCTCGCCTATCGGCTCTTGGCCGGTGTCGCTACCATTGCGATAACTGCTCCTGCCATGGCGCAGGAAAAGCAGGCGTTTCTTGAAGAGATCATCGTTACAGCGGAAAAACGCGAGCAGTCTCTGCAGGATGTGCCGATCTCTATCGTTGCCTACACGGGGGACCAGCTCCAGAAACAGAGTGTCGACAATATTCAGGGCATTGCCGTTGAGACGCCAAGTCTCGCCTTTTCGCGCGCTGGCGGCGAAGCCCAGCTCTACATCCGGGGCATTGGGACCAATGCGTTCGGGGTAACCGTGGACCCGTCAGTGGCCATGCACCAGGACGGGGTCTATCTGGGTCGCAGCCAGATGGGCCTGACCCAGTTCCTAGACGTTGAGCGGGTCGAAATTCTGCGCGGTCCCCAGGGTACACTTTATGGCCGGAATGCCACCGCCGGTGCCATCAACATCATTTCGCGCAGGCCGACCGAAGAATGGGAAGGCTATGTCCGGGGTGCTCTTGGAAGCTGGGACCGACGCGAGATCGAAGGTGCGGTGAGCGGGGCGGTCACCGATGGCGTACTCGCCCGGCTCTCGTTCAAGTCGCTTGAAGACGACGGTTTTACGAAAGATCTTGATCCCCGTGGCGGTGACCAGATTGACGACAACGACCTCTTTGCGATGCGCGGTCAGCTGGAATTTGGTCGCGACAAGCCGCTTAATGTACGCATCATTGCTGACTGGAGCGAGTTCAATAGCGGCAACCGCACCATCATCCCGCGCGACAATCTGGGGTTGGCCGAAACGCTTGGTGCCCTGCCCCTCGGCGATTTCGATGATACCCGTAATGATCTGCCGACCAAAGAGGATTGGGAGTTTTGGGGCATCACCCTGCTTGCCGACTATGAGGTCAGCGAGAATGTGACCATCAGTTCGGTAACCGGCTACAAGAGTTACGAAAACGACTTCCTGTTCAATACGGATGGGACGGAGATTGACGTCACCCGCTCCAACTTTCAGTACGACACCGAGCAGTTCTCTCAGGAACTGCGGGTGGATGCACGCTGGGATGGGTTCGATATACTCGTGGGCGGCTACTATCTGCACGAGGACAAGAACGGCGCGCTCGGTCTTATTCGTGCCAATATCAGCACCACCTTCGTGATCCCCAATGAAGACGAGGTGGATGCTCTCGCCGCCTTCGGCCAGGCGACGGTCCATGTGACCGAGCAACTGCGCTTGATTGGTGGGCTGCGTTATTCCTACGAGAAAAAGAAAGACTTTACCTCCATTGGCGGCATTTTCGGTCCCGATGCGTTTGACGGGCTCGACAGCCTGGCCCCGGTCACTGTTTTCTCAACCCGGGACGATCAGGACAGCTGGAAGGATCTCGCGCCGCGCTTTGTGGTCCAGTACGATGTGAACGACGATGTGAACGTCTTTGGCTCCATCTCCAAAGCGTTCAAGTCGGGTGGCTGGAACGCGTTTACCGCGAACCCGAGCTTCAACGAAGAGAAATTGTGGAGCTATGAAATCGGTGTCCGGTCCGATCTGATGGATGGCCGACTTCGTCTGAATGCGACGGCCTTCTACTATGACTACGAAGACCTCCAGGTGACTACCACGCTCAACAACCTGACGGTTACCACCAACGCGGCCTCCGCCACCAACAAGGGGCTTGAGGTGGAAGCCATCGCCCTGCCAACACCGGAATGGCGGATCGGGGTTTCGGGGTCCTATCTTGATGCCGAGTACGATACATTCCTGTCACCTTTCGGCATCTGCCCGGCCGACGCAACGCCGGCGGAACTGGCCGGGCCGTGCAACGGGGCAGCACCGGGCGCAACGCGGGTCTTCGACCTGTCCGGCAACACACTCACCAACGCGCCGGAATTCAAGTTCAACATCAATTCGACCTATGATATCGCCCTTTCGAATGGCGGCACGATCACGTTGTTTGGGCAGGTGGCCTACCAGGGCAAGGTTTACTTTACCCAGTTCAACGAGGACGAAGTGGGTCAGGATGGTTTCGCACTTGCCGATGCCCGCGTGTCCTACACGTCGCCTGACGATCGCTGGAGCATTGGTTTCCTGGTCAAGAACATCTTTGACAAGGAATATTTCCAGAATGGTGTGCGCTTTACCTCCACCAGTGACCCGGCCAAGGACCGTTTCCGGATCGGGAATGCGCTTGGCTATCCGGCACAGGGACGCTCCTGGGCCCTTCAGGCTCGGGTAAACTTCTGATCATTCCGGCAGGCCAGCTCTCGTGAGTTGGCCTGTTTTCGTTGGGGGTTCACGAGAGAGGAGGCAGGGATGGCTCGCCCTCATTGCATGTTCATCATGGCCCAGGCCCTACCATGGGAGCCGGGGCTCTATGGGTCCGGTCGCGGGGACGTGGAGAGCAAAATACTCTCCATTGACGAAGAGGGAACCAATTCCACCTGTATCGTCCGATATCCGGCGGGCTGGCAGCGAAGCGCGCCCGAGTACATGACCGGCCACGAGGAATTTCTGGTCCTCGACGGGGCCATAGAGATCAACGGACGGCTCTACGAGAAGCACACCTACGGTTTCCTGCCCAGGGGTTATGTTCGAAACTCTGCCCGGTCCGAAGGTGGTGCCGTTTTGCTCACCATGTTTTATGACCGCCCTGAATTCATTGACGGCATGTCCGACGGATATGACGAGAAACTTCTCGTGGAATATGTGAATCCGCTTGAGATGGAGTGGGATCCGACCCTGGTCGACCCCCAGTTGGCGAAGGGTGTTGCGATCAAGCCGCTCAGAACGGATCCCTACACTGGCGAATCATCGTTCTTGTATTGCTCGCCGCCGCACCGCGTGCCTCCTGGAATGGCCAAGCCACAATGGACCCATTCCGTGGTCGAGGAGCTCTACTGCATCGACGGCGAATATGTTTGGGGCGATACCGGGCGCATGGGGCCTGGCGGTTATGCCTGGTGGCGCGAAGAGGTCTATCACGGTCCCTCGGGAACCGACACCGGCTATCACCTGTTCGTGCGGGTGGTCAACGGTCCTTTGGATAACCGTTTCGATACCGAGAAGAAACCGTTCACATGGACACCGGAATATCGGCCGGTTCTGCCGGAACGGCTGAAGCCGTTCGCCAAGCCCTATATCCGACAGCCGAATTATTGACATGACGGATTCGGTTGTTGCGGCAAAGGAGGCGCCCTGGCCGTCACCCGTGACGGGCTGGTATTCGGTTACCATTTTGATGCTGGCCTACATCGCCTCTTATGTGGACCGCCAGATCCTGACCCAGCTTGTTGGGCCGATCCGGGCTGATCTCGGGATTAGCGATACCCAGTTCAGCCTTTTGCACGGCCTCGCTTTTGCCCTGTTCTACACCATTATGGGCATCCCCATCGCGCGGCTTGCGGACCGTTACAGCCGGCGGGCCATTGTGGCGACCGGAGTAGCGTTCTGGAGCTTCATGACGGGGATTTGTGGTCTGGCATCCAACTTCTGGCAGCTATTTGCGGCGCGCATGGGTGTCGGCGTCGGGGAGGCGGCCCTCTCCCCTGCCGCCTATTCCATGATTTCTGACCTTTTCCCCAAGGAACGCCGCGGCGCAGCGCTGGGGCTCTATTCGACCGGCGTCTTTCTGGGGATCGGATTTGCGTTCATGATCGGCGCCTTCGTCATCTCCCGGCTTGAAGGTCTATCCTCTCTTGACGTTCCCCTGATCGGCGCTGTGCGGCCCTGGCAGGTGGTGTTTTTCGTGGTCGGATTTCCGGGCCTTGCGCTCGCGGCGCTGCTCCTGACGCTGCGGGAGCCCGTGCGGCGCGATAGTCTTGAAGCGGCGCGGGTGCCGCCGTCCTCGATCAAGGACCTTGTGGCCTTCCTGAAACTCAACCGCGCAACCATTCTGCTCCACTTTGTCGGTTTTTCCACGATCACACTGGTGTTCAACGCCATCATCACCTGGGCACCGGCCTATTTCGATCGTCGGCACGGGATCGCGGTGCAAGACTCGGGGACCTGGCTTGGTCTGGTGGTCGTTATCTTCGGTACGGCCGGTATATTTCTGGGCGGTCTGCTCTCCGACCGCTTCCTGCGCCAGGGCAAAACCCATGGCCCACTGATCGTCGGGGTTATTGCCGCTACGGCGCTGGTGCCAGTGGCAGGTTCCCTTTCCCTGATAACGGATCCTCGCCTGTCCATGGCAATGTTCGCGCCGTTTCTGTTTTTTGTCAGTTTCCCGTTTGCAGCGGCCATTGCCGGGCTGCAAATGATCACGCCCAATCGGCTGCGCGCGCAGGTGGGTGCGCTCTATCTGTTCACGGTCAATCTGACGGGGATCGGGCTTGGCGGTACCTTCACGGCCGTATTGACCGATTACGTTTTCCAGTCGGACCAGATGCTGCATTTCTCCATGGCAATGGCCGGTGGGGGTGGGTCCATCGTCGCTGCGATCGTGCTCTATTGTGCCATCGGACCGTTCAAGGCGTCGGCGGCGCGGCACGCGGCCTGAAATTCGACTAGGAAGGGATCCTGTCATGACGAGCGCTGTCATTCATGCCGATATTGACCATGTGGGGATCGCCGGGCGGAACATGGACGAGCTCCTTCGGGCGTACAGGCGACTTGGCTTCAAAACGACTCGACCTGAACCATTGATGGGTGTAGACGCTGCCGGTGGTGCCGTGCCTTTGGGGCAGGTCAGTGCTCATTTCATGTTTGAAGACAGTTATGTCGAGCTTTCGGCCGTCACTGGCGAGAAGCCCGATAATCATCTGGAGCCATATCTCGCCCGATATGAGGGACTGCACATCCTGGCACTGGCGGCTCGGGATGCGAGCAAGGCGCATGACAGGCTGGCGGCCGCAGGGCTGACCCCGGGACCGGTACAGGGCGCCACTCGGGACATCCGCTACGGAAAGAGCGGGCGCGCGCGTTTTTCCTGGTTCGGATTTGCGCCGGGGGCGTTTCCCGAAGCGTTCGTATGTGTGGTCGAGCAGTGCACGCCGGAAGTGGTCTTTCAGGGGGAGTTGACGGGTCACCCCAATGGCGCGGTTGATCTCCTTGGCGTCTACATGGTGGCACGGGACCACGCGGCGGCCATGGCCCGCTACCGGCCGTTCGAGGATTCAAGCGCGCATCGTTTTATCGACGTCATGGACACGCAGGAGGCTGTCCGGCGCTTCCCCGATATGGCTGTGCCCGCCGGCGGCGACTGCCTGATCGGCATGAAGATATCGGTCCGCGATCTGGGTGTTCTGAAGCGATGCCTGGCCGAGGCGTCCGTCCCCTATGTGGAACAGGCAGGTGAAATCCTGGTCTCGTCATCCGAAGCCGGTGGCTCCATAATCATCTTCAGCGAATAAAACCTTTCGCAATACGTCGCCATATAAAAGGATAAATTCTCAAAACTCTTTGATATCAATTCCGATATTTTAAAAAAATAATGGGATAACCGTGACATCATTATCCGGCATCCTGAAACTGACAGATGGTGTTACGGTAGATGCTGCAAAGCGAGATTTCGAACGCTCACACGTTGACGGATGAAATCCGTTCGGAACTGATCGGAAATCGGGAAATCCATGACGGCCCGTGGGGGCCGCGCCCGCTTGTATATGCCGATTATACGGCTTCAGGTCGGGCGGTGGAGCGGATTGAAAACTATATCCGTGCGCAGGTGTTGCCGACATACGCCAACACCCACACCGAAGCTTCCCTCTGCGGGCAAAGAACCGGATTTCTGCGGGAAGCGGCCCGGACGATGATAGCCGAGGTTTGCAACGCCGGGGATGAGGACGCGGTCATTTTTACCGGTGGCGGTGCGACCGCAGCGATCAACAAGTTGATTGCCCTGCTCGATCTAGACCAAGGGGTCGGGCCAGAGCCGTTGATTCTCCTCGGGCCTTATGAACATCACTCCAACATTTTGCCGTGGCGGGAAACCGGAGTCGAAATCCGGGTTGTGCCCGAAGCCGAGACCGGTGGTCCCGATATGAATGCGCTGTCACGGTTGCTGGAAAAAGCCAGCGGACGGCGGGTCATTGCAAGCTTCGCCGCGGCCTCCAATGTCACCGGAATCCTGACCGACGTGGATGCGGTTAGCGCTCTTCTTCATCGCCATGGCGCGCTTGCCCTATGGGATTACGCGGCGGGGGCGCCCTATCTGCCCATCGACATGAACCCGGAGACGCCGGGCGCATGGAAGGACGCCGTATTTTTTTCGCCGCATAAGTTTGTCGGCGGTCCCGGAGCTTCCGGCGTGTTGATCCTCAAGCGCCGCCTGGTCTGTCGACCAAAGCCCTCACAGCCGGGCGGAGGAACGGTTCGTTTTGTCTCCCCCTATGTTCACGATTACGTGGACGATCTCGTTGCGCGGGAAGAGGCTGGTACACCCAATATCATCGGGGATATTCGTGCCGGGCTCGTCATGAAGCTCAGGGAGGATATCGGACTTGATACCATCGCCAGGCGTGATCACGAGTTGAGGACGCGGGCCCTTGAGGCTTGGAGCAGCGTGTCAGGCCTCGAACTTTTGGGGAACCGGTTGGCAAAGGCGCTTCCGATCTTCGTCTTCCGTATCAGGAACGGGAACGGGGAGTATGTCCATCATCAGCTTGTCACCCGGATGCTGAGCGATGTTTTTGGTGTGCAGGCTCGCGGAGGATGCGCGTGCGCCGGGCCCTACGCGCACCAGCTACTCCGCATTTCGGACAAGGACAGCGCCGATTTGCGAAGGCGTATCCTGGATGGGGACGAGCTTGCGAAGCCGGGATGGGTGCGGCTTAATCTTTCCTACATCATGGATGATCAAGAGGTCGATTACATTGTTGATGCGGTACGGTGGGTTGCGAACCATGCCGGAGACCTTGAAAAATTCTACAAATGCGATCCGCACACCGCGCGTTTTACTCATCGGGACGAATCAATCAAGAAGGCGATGCCGGCGAATGGGTTGTTGGAATTGTCCGGTAGAGAGGACGCCAGACGGGAAGTCTGTACCGATCTCGGAAGTATGTTTCGTGACCGATGCCGTTCGATGGAGCAGGTATTCTGCCGAGGGTGCTCGGACAGGGCGGGGTAGGGTTGCGCCGACGTCGTTCTGGAGACCCCGATTGGTGACGAGGAAGACAGTCACCTTGGCGACTTCATTGAAGACAAGAACGCGATCCTGCCCATTGATTCCGCGATTCAGTCGAAT
>RFJA01000163.1 GCA_003695065.1 Alphaproteobacteria bacterium | reverse complement strand
CTGGCCGGCAACATCGTCGGCGGCACGGCGATCTTCGCCCTGCTGGCCTATGGCCAGGTCCGCGGCGAGCTGGAGGGGTAGGCGTGCCGACCGGATCGCCGCCGGGTGCCGCGGTTTTGCGGAGAATTGCGAATGCGTATGCCCGGAGGGCGCGGGTGTTCCTGCGCCGGTCTCGGTTCTTTCCTTCCCGGTCGTTCGTCCTCGGTGATCGAGTAGGAGAACGAGCAGGAGAACGAGAATGATTTTGGGGCTTACACCACGACATAGACCTCGACGAGGACGAGGTCCGAGCTGGTGGAGACGAAGGGACCTGGAACGGGGCGAACGGAAACGCCGTGAATCCGGTAGAAAGGTCTCGAATCCCGCATGACCGACGTTTATCACTATCGATGATCTCTCGCAGCCTTCTCCCCCTCGCGGCTGAGAGAATCACCATATTTCGCATACGCCCGGAGAGCAGCAGCCTCCCTGCAGCTGCCTTGGGAGATTAGCGAAAGCGAAAACCCATATCGCCTCAAAACCTCAATATCGCTGCAAATCGATGAATCGCATCTATCAGGGACGGGTTCGGGCAGTGGATCTGCTCGATGATAAAGGGAACGTAGTGGCCATGCCTGACGGATGGGACGGCCACGGCGCGCTGTGGGATCACCACGCGCTTTTTCAGGATGCGGTGAATTACTACGCCTTTGCGCTCGCAGCGATGGCGGAGGGAACGGTGGAACAGGACGGTGACGGTGGGAAGGGGCCGACGGCGATGGCTCGGTTTGCTGAACAGGTATTCGGCAAATGGGATGACTTTGTTCACAAGGGCAAAATGCGCAATGGCTTGAAGCACTCGTTGGCGCGCACCCTTGGCTTGGACCCGGAAACGATCACGCGCGAGGCGTGCGTTGACCGCATTTTCGGCCATGCCTTCGCAAACTTTCCTAAACGCGACGATGGGAAGCTCCACGATGTTTTCCGTGGTGTCATAGGCGAACTGTTCCCGGAGAAAAGCCGCGGCACGCCCCAAAAGCTGGCGAACGAAGACCCCGGCTGGCTCTGCTGGAAGGAAAAAGTCGGCGAACCGCCGGCTGAGAAAACTTACCGGAAACAGCAAGGCATCTACGATTTCATGGATGCCTTGTTCCAAGCAGATGCCCAGAAACTCAAAGAACTATCGGCTCTGTCGGTCAAAGAGACTTGTTTGAGCGGTGTTGAAGCGGGCGAAGCAACGGGCGAGCCCGCCGGTGAGGACGCGGACTCCCAAGAGACCAGCAACGAACCAAAAGCCGCCGATGCGTCCGGAGATAGCGAGGAAAAGGGCTATCTCGTCGGAGAAAGAGCCCTCGAGCAGCTTGAGCGATGCTTGGCAACGGCAAAGGAACTTCTCAAAGACGCGGCGTTTTGCTCCCTGTTTAAGCATCTTGGTGGCAGCGCATTCGATTCGGCCACGGAAATGGAGCGACTGGAGAAGCTGATTCAGACTAAGCAACAGGACGAGGAACGTCGTCGGAAGGAAAAACCTAGATCGCCGAGCTCCTTCCGGTTTCAAAACTGGAAACGGAGTGGAGAAGGAAAGGACAATGTTCGCGTTGAATTGTTCGTGCTGTTCCATTGCGACGGCGGCTCGGAGTTCACGGCGACCCTGCTCAAGACCAGATTGAAGGACCTCTACGCGGGGTGGCTGCTCAAGTATGACAAACGACGCTACGTCGAATTCGTAGAGAAGTATGGCCTCTGTGGAAGCGGCGATGGTCAAGAATCCACCGAAAAGGTGGAGAAGGCCCGCAAAGCCGCAGCCAAGCCAGACTACCAGCCCACGGCAACATCTGTCGCCAGAACCGATTTCATCCCTCGGCTCAAGAGAGAACTGGGCTACATCTTTCCGAGCTTCACTGCCATTCGCGGGTTTCTCGCTCAAAAGGGCGACCCGGTTGAATCGAACGGTGTGTGTAAGCCGGGCTACTTCGGCTGGCCGAAGTTTGACTTTGCCGCCTACGAAGAAGCGATCAAGTCGCCGCACCAAATCCGACAAAAGCAGAAGGAGCGGGACCAAGAGGCCAAGAAGCTGGAGAATCTGAAGAGGCTTTACGAAGGTAAGGGGCGTGAGAAGGGCAAAGTCGATGATGGCGAGGAGGAGGATTTCATCCCCGGCGGCTTCCGCGAGAACGGCGGTGACCCTCGCTTCGTAGCCATGCGGCGGATTCACCAGTCGCTTGGCGTCGCCGATGGAGCAGACCCAGCGACTATCTATCGCTACGGCATCACCCAGGCGGCTTTGCGCGGTTATGAGGAACTGTGTGAGGCTTGGAACAAGGTCGTCGAGCCGGGTGAGGAGTATTCAGTCGAAAAAGAAACCAAGCTGAGAAAGTGCATCGCCGACTTTCAGCGCCGACACCGCGATGATATGGGCGACAGCCGACTGTTCGACGAACTGGTCAAGAAGGACAACTGGTGTGTCTGGCAAGCGCCCACTCCTGACGAGGAAAACGAGAGGATCAAGAACCTCTATTCCACAAACATCGTTCGTGACTACCTCCGCTATTGTGACCTGCTGGATGATCTGGAGGCAAAGAAGCGTCCCATCCAATACACACCCGCGGACGCGCGGGATTCACGGAGGCTGTTCGATTTCAAGGGTGCATCGCAAGGCGGCTTCGAGCACCAAGCCAGCGCGGACGGTCTCTCCTTCACTTCGCAAATCGCCGTGAAGTGTTCCGACCAGTCGCGCGCGCTCTATCGCCGTGCTGAGGTGCGGATCCACTACACCGCGCCTCGGCTATTGCGCGACGAAGCACGGGTGCTGTCAGAGAACGAGCAATTGCAGTCCGCGAACTGGGCACAGCCGCTGATGCGGGCGCTGGGCGTTCCTCATGGCAATTCGCAAAACTTCAAGAAGCATGCTGTCTCATTGATGCCGGATTGGAAACCGGGCAGTAGAAACATCCAGCCCGATCGACTTTTGCTGAACTTCGTCCTCACACCGAAGGAGGACGACTTCATCGCACATGTGCGCAGGGAAATGGGACGCAAAAAATGGCCGTGGACTATGCAATTCAATTGGAACGGCGACGGCCACGATTCAACCTTGCGATGGGCCCACGAGGACTGGTCCAAAGTGAAAGGGAAGAAGGGATTCCCCGGCCAATGGTTCGCCAATCGAGACCTCAAACGGTTCCGACTGCTCTCCGTTGACCTCGGGCAGAAGCAGGCTGGCGCTTACGCCATCATCGAAGTGAGTTGCTGTCTGTCGGCTGATGAGAAGAAGAACGGGCGTTTCATCGGCAGCACCGAGCACAATACAAAACACCGCGAATGGTATGCACGGGTGCTCACGACCGGGTTGCTGCGATTGCCCGGAGAAGATGCCAAAGTCTATCGTCCGAACTTCAAGGACGGCAAGCCCGTGCCTGGGAGCAAAGACTTCCGCCGGGAACTCTCCGGCTCGGCGGGTCGGAACGCGACGACCGGTGAGAGCCAACAGACGTTGAATTTGCTGAGCGAACTTCACCAGCTCGAACTGCTGGACGACACCATTCGAGATGCAACGAAGTTGGCGGAACGGGTCCCGTTCCCGGACCAAAACACAAAGTTACTCATTGCCCTGCGGCGGGCACAATCCTTCGCCAGTAAACTCCACCGATGGATTTGGTTCCTCGACCCGAAGGACGGGGTTAAGCGCGAAGACCAGGCGAAACGACGGCGCATCGCTATCAAGGAAATCGCGGAAAGCGATCCGCATGAATGGTTGAGTAAAGATGCCCACGACAAAGCCAAACTCAGAAACACCCAACTCGGCAAAGCTGAGGAAGAACCCGAGTCGCATCCTGAAATCGTGCAAGCGTTGAGAATGGAGTTGAAGTCACTGGTCGAAAAGCTGCCGGGCTGGTTGGAAAAGATTGCGAACCGGATCTCCTGCTCTCGACGCGGGCGGCTGGTTTGGCGGAAGCACCCCGAAAGACAGGATTGCCACCTGCTGGAACTTAACCTTCTCTCGACCGAGGAACGTGCAAGCCTGAGGAAAGAGGAAAAGTGGCGCGCCGGCCAGCGCGGGCTTTCCATCCAGCGAATCGAGCAACTCGAGGAACTGCGGAAACGCTGTCAGTCGCTCAATCAAATGCTGCGGCGCGACATTGGTTGTGCGCCAAAGGCATCGCGCGATGAAAGCATTCCCGATCCATGCCCGACCATTCTTGGCAAGCTTGATGAAATCAAGGAGCAGCGCCGGAATCAGACTGCCCATATGATCCTAACACAGGCGCTCGGTTTGACGCTGGCAAATCCTGCCGGGCCAAAGGACAAAGCAGAGGCCAAATTGAGGAAAGCTAAAGACAGTCATGGCGAATACGTGAAGGCGGACATCAAGGGCCACGCCATCACGCCCAAAACGGCCAACGAGTGGCGCGGCATCGTTGATTTCATTGTCATCGAAGACCTCAGCCGCTACCGCACCACGCAAGGCCGCGCACCGCGCGAGAACAGCCGCCTCATGAAGTGGTGCCACCGTGCTATCCGCGACAAGCTGAAGGAAATGTGCGAGCCATTCGGTTTGCCTTTGCTCGAAACTCCTGCCGCCTACTCGTCGCGTTTCTGTTCGCGGACCGGAGTAGCTGGTTTCCGTGCCACGGAACTCTCGGGTGATCCGTTGCTGGATCCGAAGTGGCGTTGGCGTGTCCGCAAGTCGGAAGAAGGAATGGAGGAAACCCAGGAGCGCACCAAGCGCCGCAAGCAGTGGGAAACCCTATTTGAACACGTGAAGAAGGCAAACGAGGACGCTAAATCCAAAGGTTTGTCTCCACGCACGCTGCTCGCCCCGGACGCCGGCGGGAGCATCTTCATTCCCATCAGCGGACTTGATGAAGCCTACCAGCGTCCAGCCAAAGATGCCGCCAAGCCAAAGATGCATCGGCCAATTCTTCAATATCATCCCGTGATTTTGGAACACGGACAGTCGAAAGCCCCTCGTTTGATTCATGCCGATATTAATGCAGCCATTAATATTGGCCTGCGCGCTGTAGCCGATCCGCGGATATGGAGTATTCATTCTCGTCTCAGGTCTGAGAGGAACCCTCAAATGCTGACGAGTCACAGCCGGAAACGTAACCGTAACAAGGTTATAACAACTGCCGAAATTCCGTTGGAAGAGATCAAGCCAGACATTTTCTGGGTAAGCGAAAAGGAGACACGCAAGTTTGGCGTTCAGACCAAGGAGAAGCGCATAGAAATCCGAATCTTGACAGCCGAGAAAGCGTTGAAAGCGTCTGAGGAGACTGCCGACGAAACAGAAAAGCGACGCCTGCGGGAGGAAGCGGTCAAAAGCGTTCCAAAGGCAAGCGACAGTCGGCATCCCAATTTTTTCGAGGACATCGCGAACCTACACACGTGGATACACAATCACGCTGCAACCTTGGAAGGATTACCTGATGGCGTGAATCCCCCGAAGCACCTTGTAGGTGGCAAAGCGCTGTGGGGTTACGTCAAAGACCAGGCGTGGAGGCGTTGCATGATGATCAATGCCGCTCGGTTGAGAGCATGGGGCATTGAGCCGCCAGCAGAATGGTAAGGCTGATCCTATATCTACGTCCGGAGGGTCATCCGCGCAATGCACTGCAAGTTTAACGAACGTGGCCGTGGCTGGCAGTAAAGACGATGTTACGCATCTGAGTTTCAATGCTCAATTAGGGCTTTGCATCGCCTACTCGTTGTCATCAGCGAAAACCCAACGGGAAGATTGGTGAAAGACGACCGGCCAGCCGTCGGTTTCTTCGTCTCAATCCATTAACAATCGAAGTTCCATCCCTTGAACTTTACTTCCGTGACTATTCCCCAGCGACTCAACCCATGAGCGACGTCGGACTCTATAGCCAAGGCGGGTTTGAAAACGAACCCGTTATGCCCGTGCGCCGACTCCACAACTACGTCTACTGTCCCCGCCTCTTTTATTATCAGTGGGTGGAAAATCTCTTCATCGACAACGCCGACACCGTCGAGG
>RFJA01000162.1 GCA_003695065.1 Alphaproteobacteria bacterium | reverse complement strand
GAAATTTCCTATATCCATGCCGAAGGCTATGCGGCGGGCGAAATGAAACATGGCCCCATTGCGCTCATCGATGAAACGGTGCCAATCATCGTGATTGCACCGTCCGGACCGTTATTCGAAAAGACCACGTCCAACATGCAGGAAGTGATTGCACGCAACGGAAAGGTGATCCTGCTGTCTGACGCCAAGGGCGTGAAGACCCAGGGCCAGGACGCCATGGCGGCAATCGAGTTGCCGGAAGCCGATCCGTTTGTCACCCCGCTGCTCTACGCCATTCCGGTGCAGCTTCTGGCCTACCATACGGCGGTCCACAAGGGGACCGACGTGGACCAACCGCGAAACCTTGCCAAGTCGGTAACGGTGGAATAGGCCGTGTCGGTTCGCTCGGTCCTATTTCTCGGATACGGGGAGGACGAGACCAGCCTGATCGAATTCCTGAGGGGGGAGGGGTGCACGGTGACGCACCGCGCCGATCCCATCACCCCCGACGAGGCATCAGGCCCCGACCTCATCGTGTCCTTCGGTTATCGACACATTCTGCGGCCGGCCGTGCTGGCGGCGGCGCGGAGGCCCATTCTCAATCTCCACATCGCCTATCTGCCCTATAACCGGGGCGCCCACCCCAACTTTTGGGCTTTCCTGGATGGCACGCCCCATGGTGTCACCATCCAGCATGTGGATGCCGGCGTGGACACCGGCGATATCGTGGCCCAGCGTGAAGTCCGGTTTGACGACCTGACGCAGACGTTCGCTGAAACCCATGGCACGCTTCTAAAAGAGATGGAGGCCCTGTTTCGTGAGACCTGGCCGGCCATTCGCGACGCCACCTATCGGCCCAGGCCCCAGGTGGGAGCCGGCACAACCCACCGCAAGGCCGACCTGCCGTCCTTTTCCGGCGGCTGGAACGCGCGAATCTGTGACGTGCTACGGCAACTGAAAGGCTGACCTGGGGGTTCGAGTTGCGTTGGCTCGACTGCGATCGTAAGCTGTGCCTTGAATGAACCAGGGGATCCTGCCCCGATTCTGACAAGGCCATTACCCGAGTCCATTTTCTATGCCTGTAAAGGGGAGTCGCTGTTGTGACGACCATGCTCGAAGAAAAAACCAGTCCTGATTTGCCGCTTTCCGCGCCAGGTTTGTTTCGTCAGCACTGCTTCATCGACGGAGCTTGGGTTGATGCGGACAGCGGCGAGACGTTGAAAGTCATGAACCCGGCTCGGAATACGGAGCTTGGCACCGTGCCTAACATGGGGGCGGCGGAAACCCGACGCGCCATTGAGGCCGCCGAGGCCGCGTGGCCAGCGTGGCGGGCGAAGACGGCCAAGGAACGGGCACAGATCCTGCGCAGGTGGTTCGATCTGATGATGGCGCATCAGGACGATCTGGCCGTCTTGCTCACCGCCGAACAGGGCAAACCCCTGGCCGAGGCCAAGGGCGAAATCGCCTATGCAGCCTCGTTTCTGGAGTGGTTCGGAGAAGAGGCGAAGCGGGTTTACGGAGACACCATTCCCGGGCACCAGCCGGACAAACGGATCTTGGTGATGCGCCAGCCAGTCGGCGTGGTGGCGGCCATCACGCCCTGGAACTTCCCGTCAGCCATGATCACCCGCAAGGTGGGACCGGCGCTTGCAGCCGGATGCCCGATCGTGGTCAAGCCGGCAAGCCAGACGCCCTATTCGGCGCTCGCCCTCGCCGTGCTGGCGGAAGAAGCCGGCGTTCCGAAGGGGGTTTTCAACGTGGTTACCGGGTCGGCCCGTGCCATTGGTGGCGAAATGACCGGAAATCCGGTTGTTCGCAAGGTCACCTTCACGGGCTCCACCGAGGTGGGAAAGGTGCTCCTGGAGCAGTGTGCCGGTACGGTCAAGAAGGTATCCATGGAGCTCGGGGGCAATGCGCCGTTCATCGTGTTTGACGACGCGGATCTGGATGCCGCCGTGGCGGGGGCCATTGCCTCCAAATACCGCAATACGGGCCAGACCTGCGTGTGCGCCAACCGTATCCTGGTACAGGACAAGGTCTATGACGCATTCGCCGAAAAACTGGCGGAGGCGGTGGCCAGATTGAGAGTCGGGGACGGCCTGAGCGAAGAGACCGATCAGGGGCCGCTCATCGACGAGGCGGCGGTCGAGAAGGTCAAGGAGCATATTGCCGACGCTGTCGCCAAAGGGGCCCGGCTGGTGGTAGGCGGCAAGCGCCATGCGCTTGGCGGCACCTTTTTTGAGCCAACCATTCTCGCCGACGTGACGCCCGACATGGCGGTGGCCCGCGAAGAGACCTTCGGACCGGTGGCCCCGCTTTTCCGGTTCGAGACCGAGGATCAGGCGATCGCCATGGCCAATGATACGGAATTTGGTCTTGCCTCTTACTTTTATGCGCGCGACGTGGGGCGAATTTTTCGGGTCTCGGAGGCGCTCGAATACGGCATTGTTGGTGTCAACACAGGAATCATTTCCACCGAGGTGGCGCCCTTTGGTGGGGTCAAGGAGTCAGGTATCGGCCGTGAAGGCTCCAAATACGGTATCGACGATTTTACCGAAATGAAATACGTCTGCCTCGGGCTCTGAGCTCGGTTGGATGGGACTGGCGAGGGAATCAGCGAACCGGCCACCTACAGTCTGCCCATTAAAGTTCATGCGTGTGAGTATGGGGGCGTTCACGCCGCCTGGGCCAGCCGCGCCGCCGGTGCAGCGTCGGTCCGCCTCGGATTCGCGCCAAAGACCTTGCGAAAAGCGACCGGTTTGACCTTGCGTCGCTTCTTTTCCCCGTTAGATTGGCTAGGAGCCGACAAAGGTTATGGATTATGTATGATTTCGACTTGTTTGTGATTGGCGCCGGGTCGGGCGGGGTGCGGGCAAGCCGCATGGCCGCCGGTTACGGGGCCCGTGTTGGCATTTGCGAAGAATACCGGGTTGGGGGGACCTGCGTTATCCGCGGTTGTGTTCCCAAAAAGCTTCTGGTCTATGCCTCCGAATTCGGCGAACATTTCGAGGACGCTGCCGGTTTTGGCTGGGATGTGGGCGAACGGCACTTTGACTGGGCCACCCTGATCGCCAACAAGGACCGGGAAATCGACCGGCTGAATGGGCTCTACCTGCAGACCTTGCGGAACGCCGGTGTCACGCTCCTGAATGGCCGTGGCCGGCTCAAGAGCCCCCATGAAATCGAGATTTCGGGCAAGGATGGGAATCGAACCGTCACCGCCGACAAGATTTTGATTGCCACCGGCGGATGGCCGACCATGCCCGACATTCCGGGGATCGAGCACGCCATCACCTCCAACGAGGCGTTCCATCTGCCCCGGTTGCCAGACCGCATTGCCGTGGTGGGAGGGGGGTATATCGCCCTTGAATTTGCGTGCATCTTTCACGGGTTGGGTAGCCAGGTCGTCCAGCTCTACCGGGGCGAACAGATTCTGCGCGGATTCGACCGGGACGTGCGGAACGCGCTGGCCGATGCGTTGCGCGGCAAAGGGCTGGACCTGCGGGTCGAGACCAACGTCACTGCCATCGAAAAAAATGGCGATGCCCTGGTTCTTGCGCTGACCGACGGCAGCAACCTTGAAGTGGACGCCGTGATGTTCGCCACCGGGCGCGCCCCCAACACCCGGGGGCTTGGCCTTGCCGAAGTGGGGGTCGCGCTTGACGACAAGGGGGGCGTGGTGGTGGACGAATATTCCCGGTCTTCCGTCGAAAACATCTACGCCGTCGGCGATGTGACCGACCGGATCGCGCTCACTCCGGTGGCGATCAAGGAGGGTGCAGCGGTGGCCGCGACCCTGTTCGGGGATAAGCCGACGCGCGTTGACTATCGCGATGTGCCTTCGGCAGTGTTCAGCCAGCCCACCGTGGCCACCGTTGGTCTGACTGAAGACGAAGCACGCGCCGAGTACGGCGATGTGGACGTCTATATCTCGCGCTTCCGGCCCATGAAATACACTCTGCCCGGGCGGGAGGAACGCGCCCTGATGAAACTGGTGGTGGATCGGGCGTCTGACCGGGTGGTTGGGGCACATATGGTCGGCCCCGATGCGGCCGAGATCATTCAGGGCGTGGCGATTGCCCTCAAATGCGGCGCCACCAAGGCCCAGTTCGACGCCACTGTCGCGATTCATCCGTCATCTGCCGAGGAGTTCGTGCTGATGCGCGAACCGGTGCCGCAACAGGTGGCGGCGCAGTAAGCAATCTTCAGTCGAGGCGACGGCGGCCAAGAATTTCTGGTAAACTGTGTGGTCGCGCCTTATATGATGCGCACAAGGTTGAACTTTGACGAAGCAATATAGAGCCATGGCGAACAATTGGAGTCCGAGTAGCTGGCGCGACAAGCCGGCCCTGCAAATGCCCGTTTACACCGATCGTGCCGCGGTCGAGGCGGTCGAGTCACAGCTTCGGAACTATCCTCCGCTTGTGTTTGCGGGCGAGGCAAGGCGGCTCAAGAAACAGTTGGGGGAAGTGGCGGAAGGTCGGGCCTTCCTGCTGCAGGGCGGCGATTGTGCCGAGAGTTTCGCCGAGTTCCACCCGAACAAGATCCGCGACACCTTCCGGGTCCTGCTCCAGATGGCGGTGGCGCTCACCTATGCTGCGGCTTGCCCGGTGGTGAAGGTGGGGCGCATCGCTGGTCAGTTCGCCAAACCACGCT
>RFJA01000161.1 GCA_003695065.1 Alphaproteobacteria bacterium | reverse complement strand
GTTTTGATGCCTATGTGGCTCGCCCGGCCAGTGGCCGGGGTCCTGGTGTCATCGTGATCCAGGAAATTTTCGGCGTCAACGCCAACATCCGGGGCGTTGCCGACCGGCTTGCTGGTGAAGGCTATTTCGCCGTCGCCCCGGATCTCTTCTGGCGCCAGGAGCGAGGTGTCGACCTGGCCGCCAAGTCCGAGCAGGACTGGGAAAAGGCTTTCGCCCTTTACAAGGGTTTCGACGTGGACAGGGGAATTGACGATCTCAAAGCCACCGTTACGGCACTACGCAGCATGGAAGGGTGCACCGGTAAAGTTGGTGCGGTCGGCTATTGTCTTGGCGGATTCCTTGCCTATCTGATGGCGGCGCGCAGCGACATCGACGCGGCCGTCGGCTATTACGGTGTCGGTATCGATGCCAAGCTCGACGAGGCGGACAACATCTCTGCGCCGCTCATGTTGCATATCGCCAAGGCCGACGCCTACGTGGATGCCGCTGCACAAGCCAAGATTCACGCCGCCCTCGACAATCATCCAATGGTTACGATTCATGACTACGAAGGCGTGGATCATGCCTTTACCCGCCCCGACGGAGACCACTACGACGAAGCGGCAGCAAAGCTTGCCAATGAGCGCACCAGCGACTTTCTGGCCAAACTGCTGAAAGGATAATTTCATGCCCAAGGCCATCCGCATCCATGAGCACGGCGGCGCCGAAGTTCTGCGCTGGGAAGAGGTGGAAGTGGGAGAGCCGGGTCCCGGCGAGATTCGGGTGCGCATGACCGCCGCCGGCCTGAATTTTATCGACGTTTATCACCGCACCGGCCTTTATCCGGTCCCCGCCTTACCCGCCGTGCTCGGCCTTGAAGGTGCCGGTGTGGTTGAAGCGGTGGGTGAAGGCGTCAGCGACCTTGAGGAAGGCGACCGCGTCGCCTTTGTCAACCCGATTGGCGCCTACGCCGAGGTCCGTCTGATGCCCGCAGACCGTGCCGTCAAACTCCCCGACGCCATTGATGACCGGACGGCAGCGGGCATGATGCTCAAGGGCCTTACGGCCCATTATCTGCTGCATCGCACACACAGCGTCCAACCGGGAGAGACCATCCTGATCCACGCGGCGGCTGGTGGTGTGGGATTGATTGCCTGCCAGTGGGCCAAGACACTGGGCGCCACTGTCATTGGCACAGTGGGCAGCGATGAAAAAGCGGCCCTGGCGGCCGCCAACGGTTGCGATCACCCGATTGTCTACAGCCGGGAGAATTTCACCGAACGGGTGCGCGAGATCACCAACGGTGCCGGCGTGCCGGTGGTCTATGATTCCGTGGGCAAGGCAACCTTCGAGGGGTCGCTTGACTGCCTTCAGCCCCTGGGGTTGATGGTCAGTTTCGGCAATGCTACCGGCCCCCTTCCGCCGATCGATGCGGGAGTCCTTGCCGCCAAGGGCTCCCTCTTCTTCACCCGGCCGACCCTGTTTACCTATGTTGCGAAGCGCGACGATCTCGTGGCAGCGGCAAATGCACTGTTCGACGTCGTCGAATCGGGCAAGGTCAGGATCCACGTTAACCAGACCTGGCCCCTTGAAGCCGCGGCGGAGGCTCACCGTGCCCTTGAGGCACGCCAGACCACGGGCTCGACCGTTCTGATCGTGTGAATGTTGTCGAGGCCCGCAGTCTTTAATTGTTCATGGAGTCGAAGAAGTCGTCGTTGTTCTTGGTTTCCTTGAGCTTCTTCAACAGGAATTCGATGGCATCCACCGCCCCCATGGGCATCAGGATCCGCCGCAGGACCCACATCTTGGCCAGCGTGCCCTTGTCTACCAGAAGTTCTTCCTTGCGGGTCCCCGACTTGGTGATGTCAATGGCCGGGAAGGTTCGCTTGTCGGCTATCTTGCGGTCGAGCACGATCTCCGAGTTGCCGGTTCCCTTGAATTCCTCGAAGATCACCTCGTCCATACGGCTGCCGGTGTCAATCAGCGCGGTGGCAATGATGGTCAGTGATCCGCCTTCCTCGATGTTGCGGGCCGCCCCGAAGAAACGCTTCGGCCGCTGTAGCGCGTTCGCATCGACCCCCCCGGTCAGCACCTTGCCCGAAGAGGGAACAACGGTGTTGTAGGCGCGCGCCAGACGGGTGATGGAGTCAAGCAGGATCACCACATCGCGCTTGTGCTCGACCAGCCGTTTGGCTTTCTCGATCACCATCTCCGCCACCTGGACATGGCGCGCTGCGGGCTCGTCAAAGGTGGAACTGACCACCTCGCCCTTGACCGAACGCTGCATGTCGGTCACCTCTTCCGGCCGCTCATCAATCAGCAGCACGATCAGAAACACTTCGGGATGACTCGCCGTGATGGCATGGGCGATGTTCTGCAGCAACACGGTCTTTCCGGTGCGTGGCGGCGCCACGATCAGCGCCCGCTGCCCCTTGCCAAGGGGCGAGACAATGTCGATCACCCGGGCTGAAATATCTTCGACGGTCGGATCATCACTGTCGAGCTTTAGCTTTTCGGTCGGATACAGTGGCGTCAGACTGTCAAAATGGACCTTGTGGCGGGCTTTCTCAGGTTCCTCGAAATTGATCTGGGTGACTTTGAGAAGGGCAAAGTAACGCTCCCCTTCCTTAGGTGCCCGAATCACCCCCTCGACCGTGTCGCCAGTGCGCAATCCAAAACGGCGAATCTGGCTGGGGCTGACATAGATATCGTCGGGGCCGGGCAGGTAATTGGCTTCCGGCGCCCGCAGGAATCCAAATCCGTCCTGGAGCACTTCGATAACGCCGCTGCCCGAGATTTCCTGGTCGGTATCGGCAAGCTTCTTGAGGATGGCAAACATCATGTCCTGCTTGCGCAGGTTGCTTGCATTCTCGATTTCAAGTTCCTCGGCCAATGCCAGAAGGTCTGCGGGTGGTTTGGTTTTCAGATCTTGTAGATTCATGTGACTTTTTCGGGACTGCCTGAACCCAGGTTATGTTTGTGGAATTTTGCCAATCGAGAGGATTTTCAGGATGGTTGACTCGGCACCGGACCGGCCAAGGCCCCACTTCACCGTTGCTCGTGCGATTTTCTGTGCCCCGAAGATCCAACCGATCCAAAGATCACAAACACACGAGGGCGGAACTGATGCCCCAACTCTAGGACGATTGGTTTGATAAAGGATTAATGGCTGCTCACCGAGCCAAAGTCAAGTCCCTGCATTGGCAAAGCCAAAGCGGGTGCGCGCCAACGGTCCCGGTCAGAAAGGCTTTACGGTGACGGCAATGACGATCACGATCATCAGGACCGTGGGCACTTCGTTCATCCACCGATAGAATTTTGCGGATTTGGTGTTCCGGTCCTGCTCAAACGCCTTGCGCCACCGCGCCAGAAACCCGTGATAGGCGCTCATCACCAAGACTGCCGTCAATTTCAGATGAATCCAGCCGGCCGACCAGTCCACCACCCCCGGTGTGGCCAGCAGCATACCGCCGAACAGGAAGGTAGCGATCATTGCCGGATTGATGATGACGCGCAACAGCCGGCGTTCCATGACCTTGAACAGTTCCGACTGCGCCGACCCCACAGGTACACCGGCATGGTAGACATAGAGCCGCGGCAGGTAGAACATTCCGGCCATCCAGGCAATGACTGAAATGATGTGGAACGCCCTGATCCAGCGATAGTTTTCAAGCAAAAAGTCCATATCCGGTCCCCTCAGACAGCTGTCTTGTCTTTGAAACAGATTGCTGCAGCAGGACAGGTCCAGGAGTCGCCACGCCGGCGCTCGAGCGCTGCTTCCACGACGTTGGCCAGGGCCGCGATAAAGCTCTTGTTGATCCCCAGCGCCGGAATTCGCACATAGGCCGGCGCACCCGCCGTCTCAGCCACTGCCCTGTATTCCATGTCCAGCTCCACCAGTGTCTCCGAATGCTCGGACACGAAGGCGATCGGTACCACGACAATGGCCTTGCCCTCGCGGCCAGCCGCCGCCACTTCAGCCTCGGTATCCGGCCCGATCCACTCCAGCGGGCCGACCCGACTCTGATAGGTCACCCGCCAGTCGAGGTCGGGCCACTCGAGCCGAGCGACAACAGCACTGGCTGTCGCTTCCACCTGGCGCGCATAGGGGTCGCCGCCATCCACCACCTTCCTCGGCAAGCCATGAGCCGAGAACAGAACCCGCGCGTTCTCCCGATTGATGTCCGCTTGCTCGACCGTCTGCATGATCAACGCTGCATGGGCTGCAATGAAGTCAGGCTCGGTGGGATAGCAACAGACCCCGGTGGTCGGCACCGCCAGGCCAAACGCCCGTGCGGCCTTGGTCCAGGCCATAAAGGACGATTGGGTCGTGGTGGTGGAAAACTGGGGATAAAGCGGCAGAAGAACCACTTCCTCTGGCGCAAACGCCCGGACCGCCTCGGCTGCCTCGTCCGTAAACGGGTGCCAGTAGCGCATGGCCACAAACACCCGGGCGTTTCTCCCGCGTGCCGCGAGCTCCGCTTCAAGCGCTCTCGCCTGAGCCTCGGTTTCCGCCAGAAGCGGCGATTTTCCGCCAAGGTGGGCATAGATCTCCCGTGCGACCGGCGCGCGCCGCCGCGAGATGATTTTGGCAATTAGCCACCGCAAGGGCGTGGGCAGGCGGATGATCTGGGGATCAAAAAACAGATTGAACAGAAATGGCTCCACCGCGTCCGGACTGTCCGGGCCGCCAAGGTTCATCACCACCACCGCAACCTTGTGTGCGTCGTTGCTCATTCCTCCCCTCCCTTGAGCCGACGCACCAGCGCTTCCACATGGGCGACCGGAGTGTTCGGAACGAAGCCGTGCCCCAGATTGAAAATGTGACGACATCCCCTGAAAGCGCTCTGGATACGCTCCACATCGTCATCCATGGCAGCCCCACCGGCAACCACCAGTTGCGGATCCAGGTTGCCTTGCACTGCCGCCAGCGGCGAGAGATGTTCGGCCGCCCAATCGGCGGGCAGTGCGGTGTCGATCCCCACGGCATCGACGCCGGTTTCCCTGACATAGCGCACATAGAGGGGGCCGGCACCGCGCGGAAATCCGATGACCGGAACGTTGGGGAAGCGCTGCTTTAGGCGGCGCACAATGGCTTTGGTGGGCTCAATGACCCAGCGTGCAAACTGGCTGGGCGGCAGACTTCCCGCCCAGGTATCGAAAATCTGGACGGTTTCGGCGCCGGCTTCCACCTGGCGTTCAAGATAATCGCCTGTGCTTTCGACCAGCAGATCGATCAGCGCCTGAAAGCCTTCGGAATCTCCGTAGGCCCAGGCTTTGGCCGGTGCCTGATCGGACGTGCCGCGCCCGGCAACCATATAGGTGGCGACGGTCCACGGTGCCCCGGCGAAACCAATCAGCGCCACGTCGTCGGGCAAAGCTTCGCGCAGCCGCGCCACCGTTTCATAAACCGGTTTCAGGTGATCGTGAAAGCCCTTGACCGAAAGCCGGGTCAAATCGGCGACACCAGCAACAGGATCGAGAACCGGGCCCTCGCCTTCTCGGAAGGCCAGATCCTGGCCCAGCGCATGGGGCACCACCAGAATATCGGAAAACAGAATCGCTGCATCGGGATGGAAACGCCGGATCGGCTGAAGGGTTACCTCAACGGCGAAATCCGGTGTGTAGGCTAGGTCCAGGAACGATCCGGCCCTGGCCCTCAACGCCCGGTACTCCGGAAGGTAACGCCCGGCCTGACGCATGAACCAGAACGGTGCCCGGTCTACGGGCTTCCCGCTGAGTACGTCGAGAAGGCGTTTTGTATTGGTGTGGCCGGATGGGCTCGGGATCAAGGTTTCCATAACCGTTCTTCTACCGTTTATTATTTTAAATAAAAAGGATGGAGTGGATTGAGAATCCCTGTGGATTGTCTGGATGAAATCTTTTCCACAGGGTTATCAAGAGGGTATGTACCTCAAACCTGGTGACCGGTCGGAGTGCTGCCGAATCTGGATAAGTCTTCGAAGGTGTGCCCTTTCGGCCATTCGAACAACGGGGATAGCGGGGATATCTGGTGCCAACACTCTCGTCCGAGGCAAAATTCATGGTTTTCGATACCCGCTGTCGGACGTTTTCCCGATGTGAGCAGTCCTCCGAATGACTGTGCAGGACTTTGGCCTCGCCCACAGGTTGGCACGGCGATCAAAAGTTATCCCCAATGTTCCACAGGCTGGGTGCAAGGGTGCAGGACCATGATCTTTCCTTGACTTCGCGGCGGTCAGGCGCGAATTCTGGTCGGGAGCTCAGCCACCATTGCAGGACCAGCAATAAGATTCCATGACAAAATTTCATCTTCATCTCATATCCGATTCCACGGGCGAGACGATCGACGCCGTTGCCAAGGCGAGCCTTGCCCAGTTTGAAGGGGCGGAACCGATCAAACATCTCTGGCCTCTGATCCGCAACGTGCGCCAGCTTGAACCTGTGCTGGCCGAAATCGAGGAAAAACGGGGGCTTGTCATGTTCACTCTAGTGAACGAGGAAATTCGCCAGACCTTGCTATCCCGACTGCGCGAGCTGAATGTCCCTCATATCGCTGTGCTCGATCCGGTGATCCGCGAGCTCGGTCTTTATCTCGGCGAGAAATCCAAGGCCAAACCCGGTGAACAACATGCCTTGACCGAGGAATATTTTCGCCGGATCGATGCGATGAGCTATACCATGGCCCATGACGACGGCCAGCTCGTGGACAACATCAGCAAGGCCGATGTGGTTCTGGTCGGTGTGTCCCGGACCTCGAAAACACCAACCTCGATCTATCTCGCCAATCGGGGAATCAAGGCCGCCAATGTGCCCATTGTCAAAGGTTGTCCCCTGCCTGATGTTCTGTTCCGCAAGGGCGGGCCGCTGATCATTGGTCTGACCACCAGGCCGGAATTACTGGTCCAGATCCGGCACAGTCGGCTCAAGGCAATGAATGAACAGAAACCATCCAATTACGTGGACCCGGAGGCAGTGCAGGAGGAATTGACCTATGCCCGTCGGTTGTTCTCTCGCAATGGCTGGCCGGTGATTGACGTCAGCCGGAAGTCCATTGAAGAAACCGCTGCCGCGGTGATCGCGTTGCTCAACCGTCGGCGCGAACAGGAAGAGGAGGGAACGCTCTTCGCATGACGATGGGATCGTCCGAAATCTCGATCATTCTGGCTTCCCAAAGTCCGGCCCGGGCCCGGCTGCTGGCAGCGGCCGGTGTTTTGTTTACCACGCAGCGCGCTGCCGTTGATGAAAACACTGTTCGTCTTGCCATGACGGACTCCGGTGCACGGCCGCGGGAAATCGCCGAGACCCTGGCCGAGATGAAAGCGCTCAGGGTTTCGAGTTCCGCGCCTGATGCGCTTGTCATCGGAAGCGACCAGATCCTGGTGCTTGACGATGTCGTCTTTTCCAAGGCGGAGGACCTGGACGGAGCTCGAACTCAGTTGCGGACGCTTCGCGGTAAGACGCATCAGCTCGTCACGGCGGTCTGTGTGGCCCGCGGTGGTGGAGCAATCTGGCGGCACATTGAAACGGTACGAATAACCATGCGCGACTTTTCCGACCGGTTCCTCGACCACTACCTCGCCAATGTGGGCGAAACTGTTCTCTCATCAGTTGGCTGCTATCATCTCGAAGGACTGGGGGTACAGCTTATGCGCCAGATCGAGGGCGACCATTTCACGGTCCAGGGGCTGCCACTGCTGGCACTCCTGCAATATCTGCGTGACTACGGAGCGTTGGAGTCATGATCGAACCGCGCCCCTCAATATCGGGTGGCGCCCGGCTGGCCGGGGTGATTGGCTGGCCGATCAGCCATTCTCGCTCGCCGCGGCTGCATGGCTACTGGCTGGCCAGGTACAATCTGGACGCCGCTTACGTACCGATGGAAGTACACCCCGATGATCTGGCCGACGCGTTGGCAGTCCTGCCCAAACTCGGGTTTCGGGGTGTGAATGTGACCGTACCGCACAAGGAATCGGCGATGGCCCTCGTCGATAGGGTCGATGACACGGCGCGGCGCATCGGCGCGGTCAACACCATTGTGATTGACGCGGCGGGCCGCCGTCTGGGGCTCAATACCGATGCCTTTGGCTTTATGGCGAACCTGCGGGATCAGGCGCCGCTGTGGCGGCCGGACGGCGGTCCGGCCGTGGTTGTGGGCGCCGGGGGGGCCGCGCGCGCGGTGGTCGTGGGCTTGCTGGATGCCGGCGCGGAAGTTCGCATCATCAACCGAACGCGGACTCGGGCAGATGCACTCGCCCGGGATCTCGGGACGCCGCACATAACAGTTCATGACTGGGAGGATCGCAACGCGGCCCTCCGGGGGGCAGCACTGGTGGTGAACACAACCACGCTTGGTATGGCGGGACAACCGGCTCTCGACCTCGATCTCGCTCCGCTGCCCGGTACCGCGGTCGTGGCGGATATCGTCTATACCCCGCTGTGGACACCTCTTCTGAAGGCAGCCCGGGCGCGCCATCTTGCCACCGTGGATGGGCTGGGCATGCTGATTCACCAGGCCCGCCCCGGCTTTGCCGCCTGGTTTGGTCGCGAACCCGAAGTCGACAAGGCAGTGCGTGACTATCTGGTCAGGGATCTTGAGGACGGCGGCTGATGACACGACCGGTGATCCTCGGCCTGACCGGTTCCATTGGCATGGGCAAGTCGGAGACGGCGCGCATGTTTCGTCGCCAAGGCGTACCCGTGTTTGACGCCGATGCCGCGGTCCACCGGCTTCTGGCCAAAGGGGGCAGGGCGGTGGAACCGGTGGCGAAGGCCTTCCCCGGGGTTGAAAGGGACGGGGCCATCGACCGCAAAGCGCTTGGTGCAAAGGTATTTGGCAACCCGCCGGCGCTGCGCAAACTGGAACAAATCCTGCACCCGCTCGTCCGTCAAACTGAACAGGATTTCATCCGTCGTGCCTGTCGTCGCGGCGCGCGGCTGGTGGTGCTTGACATACCGCTGCTGTATGAGACCGGGGGTGAAGGCCGGTGCGACTATGTGGCGGTTGTCTCCGCCCCGGATTTCGTGCAACGCTACCGGGTGCTGGCCAGACCGGGCATGACCGAAGAGCGGTTTGCCCGGGTTCTGGAACAGCAGATGCCGGACCGGGAAAAGCGCAAACGGGCCGATTTCGTGATCCAGACCGGCAACGGAAAAGGCTTCGCCCTTTCCCAGGTCAAGAGCATCATCAAAAAAATTACGAAACCGAAACGGAAATCATTACGATATCGAAATGAGAGAAATCGTCTTCGATACGGAAACCACCGGGCTTGATCCGGCCCAGGGCGACCGGCTGGTGGAAATCGGCTGCGTCGAGCTCTATAACCTGGTGCCCACGGGAAAGACGTTTCACGTCTATATCAATCCCGAACGGGACATGCCCCAGGCCGCTTACGAGGTGCACGGCCTGTCCGAGGCGTTTCTCAGGGATCATCCGGTATTTGCCGAGGTGGCCGCGGACTTTCTGGATTTTATTGGTGATGCGACACTGGTGGCGCACAACGCCGAATTCGATATGAAGTTCATCAATGCCGAACTCACAAGGCTCGGCTTTCCGCCTATTGGCAATGACCGCGTGATTGATACTCTTGCCATTGCGCGCAGGAACTTTCCCGGGTCCCCGGCAACGCTGGATGCCCTGTGCAAGCGTTTCGGGATCGACAACTCGGCGCGGACCAAGCATGGCGCGCTGCTCGATGCCGAACTGCTGGCCGATGTTTATCTGGAACTGCGGGGTGGACGCCAGGTCGGTCTGGCGCCCGCCGCGCAATTCCAGATAAACGTCGGCAAGCAGCTCGGAGTCGAGAAGCGCGCCATGTTTGG
>RFJA01000160.1 GCA_003695065.1 Alphaproteobacteria bacterium | reverse complement strand
TTCCGAGGCACCGGGTTCGGGCGATTTATTTTCCGAAGCGGCGGCTCTTGCGTTCGGGTCGTAGTCCTTGTCCGGCGTCAGGATCGAATCTGAAAATGCGTTTCCAAGCCCAACGGACTGATCGGGACGACCCATGTCATCAGACCCGTTGGCGTTGCCGTTCTCGATGGCGGTGTTCGGGGCGCCTGATCCGCGAGACGAGAACCCGGTTGCGCCCTCGTTGTCGTCAGCGCGCTGTTCGGGCTCCTGTCCTGTACCCGAAACAGGGGCGTAATTGCGGGCAGTTGACCCTTCGCGGCTGTTGGGCGCTGTCGGCGTAAAGCCTTCTGATCGTGGCCGTGCTTCGGATTCGGGGTAGGGGTAATCGCGTTCGGGGTAGGCGCCATTGTCGCGGTCACCCGAGCCGGAAAAGGAGTCATTCGTGCCCAGGTGCAGGTTTGGATTGGTCAACTCTGGCGACGATTCGATAGGCTGAACCGCGTGCAGTTTCGCGGACTCACGACCACCTTCATCGCCAACCGGTCGTGCCAATGCCGGGTCCTGAGCGGCATCCCGGGACGCGTCCGTCGTGGTCTGCCGGCCCATATCACCTTTAGTGTTGCCCTCAGCCATCGATGTTGTCTCCGAACCGATCCAGTCACCTAGAGGTGGCGAGGTGATGCAAACGGCGTGGTGCCATGGCAGACCTCACAGAATGCGCAGTATCTCCGCAATCGGTGAAGACATGTTTAAGATCTAAGGTTAATGATTAACAATTCAGCTTCGTAAGTATCGGTTTGACGCCCTGACGAGGGGAAACATCGCGGCAGATGTTTACTCAGGGGCTGTCCCGTCAGGTGCCGCTAGCCCGCGAACCTGAGCGGCGTTGCCGCATCGTCGCTTTAACCATTCTCTAAGGCTTTGTCGGATATGGATTAACTCGTTGAAACTGACTGTGCCGGCCTGGGAACAGGCTGACCGGTGCGCGGGATCAATCCATGCGCTCCCTTCAAAGGTAAGAGACGGGTATGAACGATCATATCATCGGCCGAGGGTGGCATCATCTGGCTGCTCTTTTGCAACCTGACCGGATCAGGCGCATTGTCGGTTTTGCCGGGCGCTCGGTGTTGCTGGCGTCCCTTGGCATCAACCTGTTGTCGTTGGCCTTGCCTATCGTCCTGCTGCAGGTCTATGACCGTATCATTCCCCATAAGGCGGGGGGCACGCTGTTTTTCCTGATTCTGGGCCTTGGTACGGCGCTGGTTCTTGACATGGCGCTAAAGGGGGCCCGGGCCACTCTTGCCGGCTGGTCCGGTGCGCGGTTCGAACATGAAGCCGGACGCTGGGGCTTTGATCGCCTGACCAGGGCACCTCTCGAAGAAGCGGAAAAGACGCCGGCCGGGGTTTATCTGGACCGTCTGAGCGGCGTTGATGCGATCCGCGACTTCTATGCCAGCCGGGCCAGTATGGTGGTCATGGATGCGCCTTTTGTCCTCCTGTTTCTTGTGCTGCTCGGGCTCATTGCCGGGTGGCTGGTGGTGATTCCCGTCGCGGCGATCATTCTCGCGGTGGCCACGGCGCATGCCTTGGGACAGGCTCTGAAGAAGGCGCTTGACGAGCGGGCGGCCTCCGATGATCGCCGCTACAATTTTCTGATCGAGATATTGGCCGGAATCCACACCATCAAGTCCATGGCCATGGAAAAGCTGATGCTGCGCCGCTACGAGAAGCTGTCCGAGCGCGCCGCCCTCATCAGCGCGCGGGTCACCTTTCTCTCCGGGCTTGCCCAAAACCTGGGCAGCACCCTTTCCCAATTGACCATTGCCGCTGTTGCCGCCGTGGGCAGCCTGCAGGTGATCACCGGCGACCTGACCGTGGGTGGCTTGGCGGCATGCACCCTGTTGTCCGGCCGCACCGTGCAACCGGTGCTTCGGGCGATGACCCTGTGGTCGCGGTTTCAGTCCATAGAGGTTGCCGAGCGCAATCTGGCGGCCTTCGGCGATCTGCCTGAACGCCGGCATGGTGATCGGAGGCTCGACAACCTGGAGACAGTGCAGGTTTCCGATCTGTCGTTCCGCTATGGTGACGATCAGCCGTGGGTGCTCCGGGGGCTCGACCTTGACTTCAGGCGAGGCGAAATCGTTGGCCTGACCGGACCGAGTGGCAGCGGGAAAACCACGCTGATGAGCCTGATCGCCGGACGGCTTGCGCCGAGCCAGGGAAAGGTCCTGTTGAACGGACACCCGCCAGCCGAGTACAGCGAGGAAAGCCTTGGCAAGGCCCTGGCCTATATCCCGCAACGTCCAATTCTCTTTCGCGGAACGATTCTCGACAATCTCACCGGTTTCAAAGGCGATGCCAAAGCGGGCGATGCCATGGAAATCGCTTCCCGTCTTGGGCTTGATCAGGTGTTTGCACGACTGCCGCGGGGTCTGGAAACCGAAATCGGCGACACTGCGGCATCGCAAATACCGTCGGGCGTCGCCCAGCGCATCACCATCGCCCGGGCCCTGCTGGAGCGCCCACAACTCATTTTGTTTGATGAGGCGAATTCCGCTCTCGACCAGCAGAGTGACGCCCTGCTACGCAGTCTGATCGCCTCGCTGCGCCAGGATGCCGCCATTTTGATCATCAGTCACCGTCCCTCGCTGCTGGCCATTGCCGATCGCCGCTATTGCCTGGAGGACGGACGGCTCCGTCTCATTGAAACGCCCGATGATGCCGAGGCCACGCCGGACAAACGCCGGGCAGGAGGACGCCCATGACCGCAGCCGCCGTAATACAGCCGCGTTCCAGTGGTGACGATATCGCTTCCGCTTTGCGCGCCAGCGTGGTCAAGACCGAGTCCGACGCGGCGGCCTGCCTCGTACCATTGCTTAAGGCCATGCACTGGCATGGCAACAGCCGTGACCTGCTGGAAGCGCTGCCCCACTATGGCGACGATCTGAATCTGGCTGACCTGCGCAATGTGCTGGCCCATCTCGGCTTCCGGACGACGCCGCGCGCGGTCGAACAAGGGACGCTGGACCCCCGGCTTGCCCCGTGCCTGTTCCAGTTTGATGGCGGCGGTCTTGCCGTCATTCTCGACATGGGCGACGGACGGGTGGAACTGTATGATGCCGTCGCGCGCGAAAATTCTGTCATCGACCGGACAAAACTTCAGGGCACCGCCTATCCGGTAAGCCAGGCCGATGTTTCAGATATTGCGCCCGACGCCCGGCAGATGCCCTGGCTGCGTGGCACTTTGATGCGGTTTGGCAAGTCGTTCGGGCGACTGTTCGCCATCACCTTTGGCCTCAATATCCTGGCGTTAAGCGTGCCGCTTTTCATCATGGCCGTCTATGACCAGGTGGTGCCGGCCCAGTCCGGACGTCTTCTTGTGCCGCTGGCGTTCGGCATGTTTCTCGCGCTGGGCCTAGAGTTGCTGTTGCGGATCATCCGGGCGCGCAGCCTGGCCTTCATCGGCGGCAGGCTTGAACATCTGGTGCGGACCAGCGTGTTCGGCAAGCTTTTGTCGCTGCCCGCCCACATGACCGAAAGTGCCCCCATGGGAGCGCAGTTGGCGCGGCTCAAGGAATTCGATTCTCTGAGGGATACCTTCACCGGGACTCTGGCGACGGTGATCCTGGAATTGCCGTTCGTGTTGCTGTTCATCGGGGTGATTGCGCTTATCGCCGGGCCGTTGGCCCTGGTACCCCTTGGTCTCCTGGCAGCACTTGTTGTCATCGGCGGGGTAATGATACCGCGATTCCAGCGCCAGGTGGCCGAGGCCGCGAAAGCGCGGGCCGACCGCCATGGCTTTGTCATGGAGGCGGTCAACAATCTGCGATCGGTTGCCGATGCCGGGGCGCAGCCGGTGTGGCGGGAGCGCTATCGGGAATTGTCCGCAAAGGCCGCGCTGGCCCAGCGCAGGAGCGGTTCCGCTCTGGCTGTGTTGGAAGCGGTTGGTCAGGTGGCGATGACACTTGGCGGGGTTGCCACCATTGCGATCGGCGCTACGATGGCCATGGACGGCGCCATTTCGGTCGGCGCGCTGATTGCGGTCATGGCGCTGACCTGGCGCGTGCTCTCGCCGATCAATGCGCTGTTTCTGGCGTCCTCGCGGCTCGGCCAGGTGGCGGCTGCGGCTAGTCAGATCAATCGTTTGATGGCTATGCCGGGCGAGCAAGTCCTGGGCCGTGCACCGCATGTAGGCCGGGTGTGGCGCGGCGACATTGCGTTTTCCCGGGTCAGCCTGCGTTATCAGGCCGAGGCCGAACCGGCGCTGCTTGGCGTGAACTTCCGGGTTGAGCCGGGTGAGCTGGTGGCAATCACCGGCGCCAACGGTTCGGGAAAGTCTTCCATCCTGCGCCTCGTGCTCGGTCTCTATCGCCCGCAAGCGGGCCAGGTTAGCCTCGATGGTCAGGACATTCGCCAGATCGCGCCGGCAGAACTGCGCCACGCCATCGCCTATGTTCCGCAGCAGAGCCATTTTTTCCACGGTACCATCGCCCAGAATCTGCGCCTCGCCAACCCTTTGGCGAGCGAGGAAGAACTGGTGCAGGCGCTTCATGGCGCCGGGTTGCTCAAGGATGTGGTGTCACTGCCGGATGGACTGCAGACGCGTCTTGGCGACCAGATGGTGTGGCAGTTCAATGCCGGGTTCCGGCAACGCCTGGCACTGGCTCGCGCCTATGTCAAACGTGCGCCGATCCTGTTGCTTGACGAACCTGCCCAGGCCCTGGACGACCAGGCCGATGCGGCACTTGTCGGGATGCTGGAGCGGCTCAGGGGGCAGGCCACCATTTTGATGGTCTCCCATCGCCCCAGTCATATCCGCCTGGCTGATCGTGTTCTCGTTCTCGATCAGGGCGTTCTGGCGGCCGAGGGCAAACCTCGAGACATTCTCAAGTCCACGCCCAAGGGAGGGCTTAAATCGTGAACAAGCAAATCATCGCCAACGCTTTCAGGGGAATTGTCGGATGGCTTCGGGGGCCCAGCCTGGTCCCGGTCGGCCTTGACGAGCGGGATGCCGAACTGTTGTCTTGCCACGTGCTCCTTGAAGAAACCGAGCCACCGGGACTGGCGAGGACCGTGTCCGTGATTGGCGTGGTGGCGGTCATGCTTTTTCTGGTCTGGGCGGGGGTCACGCGATTTGATGAAAAGGCGGTGGCGCCCGGCCATGTTCTGCCCATGCGCAACGTCCAGCCGGTGCAGCATCTGGATGGTGGACAGGTGGCTGAAGTATTGGTCAAGGAAGGCGACTGGGTCGAGCAGGGCGCACCCCTGGTAGTGCTCGACAGTACGGCGCCGCTGGCGGAACTGAACGGACTGCGCGCACGCGCTGCGGCACTTGCCATCGAGATCGAACGGCTCAAGGCATTTGCCATGGGACGCCCTGCCGACTTCGGCAACCATGTCAGCGATTATCCGGATTTGGTCTCCGAACAGGCGGCGCTGCTGGCCGCCGAGATTGAAGCGCGCGACGCGCAGCTCGAGGTGCTCGATCAGCAGATTGCAGCGCGCCGTCAGGAGCTTGAAGGCCTGACCCGCCGCGAGGAGACGTTGTTGAAACAGGTGGCCCTGTTCAAGGAAGAGGTCGATATGAAAAAGGGCCTGTTGGACAAGGGGCTCACCTCGAAGGTAGTCTATCTTACGACCAAGCGTCAGGCCAACGAGGCTGAGGGCCAGCTCGCCGAAGTGCGTACCGAAAAGGCCCGGGCCGCTGCCGCCATCGCCGAGGCCGAGGGGCGGCGTTATGAACTACTCCAACAGCTGGGCAGTGAGTCCCTGGACCGTGCAGGCAAGTTGTCCGCTCAGCTTGCGGAGGTTACGGAGCGGATGACAGAAGTCGAGGACCGGGTGCGGCGTACCATTGTGCCGGCGCCAATCGAGGGCGTGGTGACGGGCCTTGCAGTGACCCGCGCGGGTGCCGTGGTGGCGCCCGGCGATGTGATCGCCGAAATCGTCCCGACCAATGACAAGATCTTTGCCGAAGTGCGCATCGCGCCCGGTGACGTGGGCCATGTGGAACCGGGGCTGCCTGCGCTGGTCAAGCTTGAAGCTTATCACTTCGCCCGGTACGGTGCGATTGAAGGCCGGGTGGAGCGGGTTTCCGCCACCTCATTTGCTGACGATGACGGCAACCGCTACTTCAAGGCCATGGTCAGCTTGTCGAGGCAGCACCTGGGTGATGACCCGCTAATGAACCGGGTGACGCCGGGCATGACGTTGGTCGCCGACATCAAGACAGGCGAAAAAAGCCTGCTGGCCTATCTGACCCGCCCGGTGTTCCAGGCGCTGGACAGCGCCTTCTCGGAACGCTGAGTTCATCACCCGGGTTGCGTTTTCAACTCGATCCAGGTGCAGCGGGATCGGGCGACAAGTGACCCGTCGGTGCGATAGACGGCCGTGCCGACGTCGTGCTTGCGCCCGGCGCTTGCGATCCGCCATGCGATGACGACGCAGTTGTCCCCGGCCTTGGGACGCGCCAGAATCTCCGCGGTCATTCGACCCAGAAGCGCGAAAAGCGGCTTCTTTTCCCGATTGATGGCGTAATAGCCAGGGCAATCCAGGGC
>RFJA01000011.1 GCA_003695065.1 Alphaproteobacteria bacterium | reverse complement strand
GAGTGTGCCCGCCCGGGGCGGCACCGGCGTCAGCCTGTGTGCAGGCACCCGATATTCGATCAGCGACGTTTCGACCGGGCTGGTTTCCACCATTTCCGCGAAATCGACGATGGTCATGTCGGCCATGCCACCGTCGCCGTGGCGGGCATCCAGGTAACGTTTCAGAAGGTCGAACTGCTCGGTGGTGACCCAGGGCGGCACGTCGGTGCCAATCAGGTCTTCGTTGCGGTTGCGTATGCGCCGGAACGAGCGCGTCCATTTGAAATCACTGACCCTGATCCGGACGGATACGCAGGCGTTGCATCCCTCGCACGCGGGGCGGTAGGCCACCGACTGGCTGCGCCGGAAGCCCACCTGGCTCAACGATTCATGCAATGCCGCCGGGTTCCCGCCTGCCAGCTCGGTAAACACCTTGCGTTCGAACCGCCCCCGCAGGTAGGGGCAGGGCGAAGGCGTTGTCACATAAAACTTCGGAAAGACAAACGACTGGTCGGTCACGGGCCTATGAACACTTTCTCTGCGCCTGAATGCCTGATTTCAATCACGCAGTATGCCTGAGGCGCGATGGCGGCCGCAAGGCTTGCATATTGTCTTACAGGCCATAGTACCACGGCGCAAATAGGGTAAAGGCCAGCCAGATCAATAAAATCAGGGGGATCCCAACCCTCATGAAGTCGGCAAATTTGTAATGGCCAGGCCCCATCACCAAAAGGTTCGTCTGGTATCCCATCGGGGTGGCAAATGAACAGTTTGCGGCGAAGATCACCGTTGAAACATAAACCATTGGATCGATGCCTGTTTCCCGTGCCAAATTGATGGCGATGGGGGTAAACAGAACGGCTGTGGCGTTGTTCGACAAGATATTGGTCATGAGAGCGACGAGCAGAAAGAATGCCGAAATTACAACGCTGTTACTGGTGCCTTCCAGGGCGTCGAGCAGGTTATGGGCAAGGTAGGCTGCTCCGCCGGTGTACTCAAGCGCCGTTCCCATGGCCAGCGCCGCGCCAACCAGCATAAAAATACGGCGATCCACTGCCCGGCTGGCCTGACGCACATTCAGGCAACCAGTTATGATCATGGCAGCGACGCCAACCGTTGCGGCGACGGGGATGGGGACCAGGCCACTCGCCGCGGCCGCTACCACCGCCAGAAAGATGCCCGCTGCCATACCGGCATGAGTGCGCTCTGGCAGGTCGGCGGCCGACCATTCCAGGAGCAGAACGTCGCGGCTGGCCCGCAGGTTCTGAATGTTGCGTCGTTTGCCCAAAAGCAACAGAATGTCGCCTGCCTCAAGCCTGATATCATTCAGCCCCGCTCGAATCATCCGGGAACGCCGTTGGATGCCAAGAACGGCGCACCCGCTGGTCTGGCGGAATCCGGTCTGATCCAAGGTGCGTCCGTCCAGGCGGGAGGCGGGTGCGATCATGACCTCGGCGAGCAATCGATCGCCTGCTTTACGCAACTCCTCGTCTACGGTCTCTTCGTTGGAGCCTTCCTCAATGACGCCTTCGAGCAGGTGCGGATTCGCAGACAGCGCCTCCATCAGAGACTTTCGAGTGGTGGCGACTGTCACCGCATCGCCTGCCTGTAGGGTTACGTTTTCGAAAGGCGGCAAAAATATTTGTTCGCCTCGCTGGACCAGACGAACCGTCATGTTGGCGAGATCGGGAAACATTCCCGCAATGGCTTGCTTGCCTTCCAGAACGCTGTCCTTTGTGACCTCGATCTGCACGATAAACTGTTTGCCGCTCGAGACATGAAAGTCGCCGAGCAGGGACTTTCGATCGGGGAGCAGACGGGGCGCCAGAAAGAACACGTAGATCAGGCCGATGAAGGCGAGGAAAACGCCGGGTTCCGTGATCGAGAAAAAATCGAGCGCAAGGCCTTCGACGCGCTCCACCGCACCAGCGACAAGCAGGTTGGTGCTTGATCCTATAAGTGTCGTCATGCCCCCAAGGATGGCCGCAAAGCTTAAGGGAATCATGACCTTGCTGGGTGCATGCCCAAGGCGCTCCGCCAACACTGTCATGATCGGGATAAAAATCACAACCACCGGCGTGTTGTTCATAAAAGCGCTGACGACCATGACAACGACTAGACACAAGAAAATGACGATGATGGGGTAGTTTCCGCCGTATTGGAGAAGAAAACGAACCGGTGGTTCCAGCGCGCCAGTTTGTACCAGTGCCTGCCCAATCACCAGAAGTGCCAGAATGGATATTAACGCAGGGTCGGCGAACCCGGCTAACAGGGCTTTGGTGGAGAGGGGGGCTCCCTCCATATCCACGGGCATGAAATGAAACAAAACAAGGAAAATGGCCACCACGGTCAGCGAGGTCAATTCGAGAGAGACTTTCTCCCACGCGTAGAAAAACACCGCACCGGCGATGATCGCCATGGTCAGCCACATCTGCAAGGTAGGTTCGGTGAAGGGCATTCAGGAATACTCACCAAGGACTGTGCATCGGGCACCCCCCAACGCCAGCGGGGCTTCTACCCCATTTATGATCATTCTGGCAATTATTTTGTGTAAAAAAAATTATATAACATATAATTTGTGT